>QHYO01000041.1 GCA_003224135.1 Acidobacteriota bacterium
ACGCAGACGCCGGAGTCAATATCGCTGTCGCGGACGACGCGAAGAATCGCATCCGCCATCTTGCCACGCGCACGTTTACGAACGGAGTGCTCGGTGGCATCGGAAACTTTGGCGCATTGTTTGAACTCGACAAGGAAAAATTCAAAGAACCAATTTTGGTTTCGAGCGCCGATGGCGTGGGAACGAAGCTGAAAGTGGCCATCGCCATGAACGTGCACTCCACCGTCGGCGGCGACCTTGTCAATCATTGCGTAAACGACATCCTGGTGCAGGGTGCCGAGCCGCTGTTTTTTTTGGATTATCTCGCGCTGGGGAAAATGGATCTGCATGTCGTGGAGCAACTCGTTGACGGAATGAGCCGCGCGTGCCGCAAAGCGGGTTGCGCGCTGATTGGCGGAGAAACGGCGGAGATGCCGGGATTTTACGGTCCAGGCGAATACGATTTGGCGGGATTTATTGTTGGCGCGGTCGAAAAGAAAAAGCTGCTCACCGGAAAAAATGTGAAGCCCGGCGACACGTTGCTTGCGTTGCCAGCGGCAGGGTTGCATACCAACGGCTACTCGCTGGCCCGCAAATTGGTTTTCGAAGTTGCGAAACTTAAGCCTGACACTTACGTCGCCGAGGTAGGCAACAAAATCGGAGCGGAGCTTCTGAAGCCCCACCTGTGTTACGCGCCCGCGCTGCGCACGATACTCGCAAATGGATGGGTCTCCGCGCTTGCGCACATTACCGGCGGCGGAATTCCCGGCAATTTGCCGCGCGTGCTTCCCGCAGGCGTCAAAGCCCAGATTGATCTGGCGTCGTGGCCGGTGCTGCCGATTTTCAAGTACCTGGCCAAAGTGGGGAAGATGGATTCAGACGCGCTGCTGGAATCCTTCAATCTCGGTGTCGGAATGATTTTAGTTGTTCCCTCGGCATACGTCAAAAAGGTGGAAGCAGACCTAAAGCGCCGGCGAGAGAAATTCTTCCAGATCGGCCGCATTGAACGTGGCGACACGGCAAAGGCGCGTGTTGTATATTCCGGCGCACTAAATCTCTAGCGACCTCGGATTTCTCACCTGATCGGTGCGGCGTCTTAGCGAACGACGTCCTTCATTACATCCACAATGATGTTCGTGCTGCGATTGAAAACCACGATGTGCGCGCCGATGACGCTGCGCTGATACTCTGGCGGAAGCGGCGGCAATTGCCGTGTGATTTCGACCGGGCAAGGCGCGAGCTTTTTCTGGAGCCCCGGCGGAAGAGTGCCGTTCCGCTCGAGCTGCTTTTCAAGCCCTGGCGGCAGGTTGCCGTTCCGCTTCGCCAACCCGGGCGGCAGGCCGGAGCCGTGCTTTGAATAATACGTTGTTACGACTTCGCGATCCTGGGAGCGAAATTCATATTTCGCGCGACCGTGGCCGTCGTCGTCTCGCTCATGCTTGTCGTGGCCTTTGCCTTTACCATTCCCATGACCGTTGCCCTGCGCCCACGACAGGACGGTCGCCAGGCTGCAGGCCAATACTCCTGCGAATAATCTCTCCTGAAGAATCTAAGGCACAACTTCCTTTCAAACTATTTTACTATCGGCCGCCTCGACCGGTCCTGAACATCGAAAGCCGCATGTTCAGAGGGTTAACCACGCAACTCACAGAAAGTAAGCGACTTCAAGTCGCGTACTGGTGCTGTACTTGACACGCGCATAACAAGCTTGCAGTCTTTGGCGCGTCTGAAACATGTAAATCCCTTAGACAAGGCAAGACAAAACGGCGCCCGGCGCCTCGGAGGTGTGTGTATGTTTGTGCTCGAATTCCTTCTCAGGACCTTCTATGAGTATCCGATGCTGACGGTCGGAACGCTGCTCGCAGCGGGATATATCGCTGCGTCCCTTCACAAGATCGGGCCGACCGAAGTCGGCCTGGTCACCAAACGGTTCTCCTTCAAAAAGCTGGCGAAGGACAATCCGGTTGCCTTCAGCGGGGAAGCTGGCTATCAAGCCGACCTGCTGATGCCCGGGCTTCGTTGGAAAGCGTTCATGGTATATTCCGTCGAAAAGTACCCATGGGTGCAGGTTCCGGCGGGCGAAATCGGCGTAGTTATCGCCCAGGTAGGCAACCCGCTCCCCATCGGCGCAAAGTCCGCAGTCTACAAAAAGGAGTTCGCCAATTTTTCGGACCTGCGCGGCTTCGTGCAGCTCGGCGGGCAGAAAGGCGTGCAACGGCCGGTGCTGCCTCCGGGATCGCTGGTGCCAGTGCACCCCCTTGGATTCTTGATCCTCACGCGCAGCCGTGTGTATGGAGTTCCTGTGTCACCGGAGCTTCGCTACAAGATGGGCCGCGGCGGGGAATTGATGCCCGCGTCATTCGGCTTAAAGCCCGATCAACTGGAGTTGGTGCGCATCGAGCCGCAGCCGCGCGGTAAAGACGGTTCCACGATCGACATGGTTGGCATCGTTACCACGTACGAGGGTGATCCGCTGCCGTCCGGCGACATTGCCAGTCGATTGGGTGGCTACGTCGACGTTGAAAAACTGGAAGCTCCTGGCGGCACTTCCACAGACGCGCAGATTATCGAAGCGCTGCTCGGCAGCAAAAACAACCTGCACAATAACTATCAGGACTTCCAGGGATTTTTGGATCATGGCGGTCACATCGGTCTCCAGCACGACCCGTTGCTCTATGGCGCTTACGCACTGAATCCGTTTCTCGTAAGTGTGGAGATGGTGCCCATGCTGATGGTCAAGCAGGGGCAGGTCGCGGTAATGAAGGCGTATGTAGGCCTCGCCACGCAGGACACGTCCGGAGCGGAGTTTAAATACGGTTCACTCGTACGCCCCGGACATCGCGGCGTTTGGCAGGAACCTTTGCGGACTGGGAAATATCCGCTGAATCCACGGTGCTACGAATCGGAAATCGTTCCGACGGCGATTCTCAACCTCAATTGGGCCGATGCAATCAGCGAAGCCCATAACCTGGACGCGCAGTTGCAACAAATCGTCGCGAAGTCAAAGGAGGGCTTTGTCTTCAAGATTGACTTGCAGGTGCAGATCCACGTTTCGGACACCAAAGCGCCTCGTGTGATCTCGATGGTTGGCACGATGCGCAACCTGGTGAACGAAGTGTTGCAGGCGGCGGTGGGCAACCATTTCCGCAACTCGTTGCAGAGCATGCCGGCAATCAGCTTTATCGAAACGCGCCAGCAGGTGCAGTTGGAAGCGTTCGAGCACATCCGGCAGCAGCTCGAGCAATATCAGGTGGAGACAAAAGGCGTGTATATCCAGGACGTGATCCTGCCGGAAGACATGGTTACCGTTCTGACGCACCGTGAAATTGCTAATCAGGAGATCGAAACCTTCAAGAAACAGAGAGCGGCGCAGGACCAGCGCATTGAGATGGAACAGGCCAAGGGCACGGCGGACATGCAGGCTGACCTCGCTCGCTCCAAGGTCGGCGTGAACATCAAGAAAAACAATGCTGACGCTCGCGTTGCTGAAGCGACTGGTGAAGCCGAATACATCCGGCAGACTGGTACGGCAAGAGGCGCGGAAGTTGAAGCGGTTGGCTTGGCGCGTGCTCGGGGCTATCGCGCTCAGGTGGAGGCGCTCGGCTCAAACGCCACAGCGATCGTCAACGTTGTCGCTGCCCTCGCCGAAGGCAAAGCCAAGTTCGTCCCGGACGTGCTCGTCACCGGCGGCGGAAATGGAGGTGGGGCACTCGATGGGCTGGCCGCAACAGCGATGCGCTTCTTCGGACCAGGAAATGGTGGTTCGGGAACGGGCACGTCCACCAAGCTACCACTGGCGCCGCTCGGACCTGAAGGAGAAGCGGCGCTCAAGAAGTTAATTCCAAAGGAACCGTCCGCCAAGTCTTAAAAAGCGGCGCGACCTAGCGAAAGTGGCAGGAGTTTTCAAAGCGGCTCCGGATTCGTCGGAGCCGCTTTTTGACTCAGCGCTATTTCCGTTCCTGTTGCTCCGGTTCAGCAGCCTGGCGGGAATTAAATCGAGAAGGATCCTTGCCTTGGTCTTTTTCTAGCTACTGCGAAGTTAGGAAAGGTGCTCCATATGGCGCTTAACTCCTCGAGGCGCCTGTGCACGGCGAAACTGTGGCTTCGTATAGTGCATCTTCATGATGCTTCGGCAAGTGCAGCGAGGATGCGAGCCATCTTCCGGGTCCGCGTCTCTCACAACCTGAATTTCTGCACCGCGGGCGACATTGATGCAGCGCCAGACTTGGCCCCGTTTTAGTCGCATAATGTTCCATTTTCCCGGCACTTCGAATAACACCGAGAGGAAGTGTCCCGCTCAGACGGGCAAAACGAGAAAGCAAGCCGCGTTTGCTTTCAATGACGAGCAACAGGCTTTACGATAAATAGAAGTATCCGTCCGTGAAATATATTGGAACAAATCGGGGAGCTGGGGCGCGCCCGCCAGGGCAGAGTGAAAAAAACCGGGCTTAGGCATGCCCATAGTGATGTCGAGCTGATTCTCAAGAGCAACTAACCGGAGCCCTCTCTGCAAGTTAGGACCGATGACGAAGGACTGCCAGGATGATTGTGTGCAATGCGATCGGAGAGGTCGAATACCGCGAACAGGGCATGGAGGCCCTGAAAAGATGAGCGCTGCCCTAGCTGTTTCATCGTTTTTCCACGGCGGCCGCCAAAATCGATGACCAACTTTTGTGGAAATTCCGGTTGTGGTTGGAATCCCAATCGAAACGTAAGACTCAATCAGATTCCTCTCGTGGCGCGCCTATCCTCCCTTGTGCGCGAACGCCTCTAGCTCCGCGTCGCTCCACACCCAGGCTCCCAACTCTCATTTCAGGAGGAAGTAAATCATGAACGCTCGTAGATCCATTCTTGTCGTTTCTGCAGTGGCTCTGGTATCTGCATGTTCGCTGTTCAGCATGAATCATCAGCAAAAGACCATGACGATGGTTGCCGACGGTACAGACCCCATGCCATATCCAAAGCCCAGGGGCGGGTTCACAGAAGGACGGTCTGTCCTCGTCGCCGACGGTACGGACCCCATGCCATATCCAAAGCCCAGGGGCGGGTTCACAGAAGGGCAGTCTGTTCTTGTCTCGGGCGGCACCGCCTAAACAAAATCCGCAGCCGGCTGAGTTCTTGCAATCTATAGGTTCTATTTTCGGGGGAGTTTCCTTATCTTAGGGAAACTTCCCTTGAACCTGCTAGGATGATGCAACCGGGGCCAACGTCCTTGGGTGTAACCCATGCTTGCTGAGACTATTTGGGTGTTGGGAATCTTTCTAGAAGGACTGCTGCTCTTCCGAAGCTGGCGAGCGAGGCACTTCCTTAAATTTCCATTCTTCTTCTCTTACGTCGGATTTGTATTGGTCCAATCGGTCATCCGCTATTGTGTCAACAAGTTCTATCCCTCCCAGTACGCAAACGCTTATTGGTGCACGGAGTTTGTGGGTGTCGTCGCCGGTTGCGCGGTGGTGCTGGACTTTTATCGGATCGCTCTTGCGGAATTTCTCGGCGTTGCCAAGCTGGCCCGAAGCACGCTCTTGTTAGCGTTTGTCGCAACATTCCTCAGGGTTCTTTTGACTTCGGGGCAAGGCACACTTGGCTGGTCTCCCATACAAACCATCTTGTTGGCGAGGGATGTGAGGTTCGTCGCGATCGTTGCTATCTTCTCGCTACTGGTTCTCGTTCTTTACTATGCTATTCCGCTGGGACGAAACCTTCGCGGCATGATCCTCGGTTATGGTTTGTTTTTGGGTATAAGTGTGATCAATCTGAGCTTTTTCGGAAGGTTTGGAGAAGAAGTCCAGAGCGTTGCGTCCTTCATCCAAACGTCTGCTTATCTTCTTGCCCTTTCCCTGTGGACGATTTCTCTGTGGTCCTATTCTCCGCGAGGCGCGGCCGCAGGAAAGCCGTTGAATCAGAGCTACGTTCAGATTTTTGCCGAGACTCAAGAGCGGCTTGCGAGAACACGCTCGGAAGTCCGGGATTCGCTGCAGATTCGATGATCTATCTATCGATATTCGCCGCACTTCTTCTGTTCTTCGCGCTCGTAATGTTGGTAGCTCGATCTCTCTATTGGGAACCGGACCTGAACATTGCCGGCCTGCCTGGCACGAACGCAGCTGGACAGATTGACGAGGCAAACGACGCAATGTCCTTCGAGATTCTTCTAAGAGCTTTTGGCGATGAGGACCAGCGGTTTATCACCGCCCTTGGTGACAAACACGTGGAGCGATTGCTACTTTTTGAGCGCAAGCGCATTGCACTCAGGTGGATTCGCCGTAAGTCGGCTGAAGCGCGGTCCCTCATGCGTGAACATGCGAACCGCGCGAGGGAAGCGAGCGACTTAACGGTGTCCGGTGAAGCCAGGCTCGCGTTTCGGTACATGGAATTATTGCTGCTCTGCGAGGTGCTGTCGCTGAGCGTGAGCCTTTTTGGTCCAGCAGGACTGCAAAAATTTGCGGTTCAGACAAATATGATTTTGTCGGATATCAAACGCTTTGGTAACGTCGTTGTGCCTGGCGCGGACACGGTGACATCGTAGTTTGTGGCGTTGCGCTCTACGGCTTTCTGAAAATTCGGAGTAGTGACTTGACGTGGCGAAAAGTGCTTCCTGCTGATGTGCTAAGGGCTTATGAGGATTTTTCTTCTCGTTCCCTCGCTCGGATTCCTTCCGCGCTCGAACGCTTGATCTACATTGCTTCGACCAGAGATTACAACTCAGGTTTGTACCATCACGAAGGATTAGCCGCGCGATTCGACCCGCTTGCAGCAGCGAAGGCGCTTGAATACGCCCACGCAGGGGTCTTCCGTGAAGTGTCTCTAATGCCCTTAAGTCAATTAAGCGACGAGCTTGAGAAATATATGCAGTCTGCGAAGGAGGAACCGCTCGCTTTCTTGACGGCGTGGCAAGAGCTTGAGCCTTATCGTGTGGCAATTCCGATGCACGCAGACCCGACCGTCGCTGAGCTGTTCGTATCGAACATCAAGATCGCTTTGGCAGTTTTGCGCTATCGTCTGCCAAAGGAGCCTGATCATCAGTCAGGCGCATCGCTACCGCCGTCACCTGCCCCACGATCTCTGCCTCAGTTCCGTAGCTAAACCGTCGCACGCTGACCGGCGAGAGCGGGTGCGGCAGCAGAAGCAGATGCCCGTCCTGAATGTCGCACCACGTGCATGCGTAGCCATCGCGGAGTTCCACAAAAAAGATCGGACGGTCGTGCTCCGTGCGCCAGCGGGCAGGGCGTATCTTCCTTACTCGCTGGTCAATCTGCACGAAGGACCCGGGGCGCAGAAGCGGATGCAATGTAAAATCCTGCAAACCCACATAGCCGTAGAGGCTGTGTCGCAAATCCAGCTTCTGAATTAACGAGATCGGAATTTCGCCCCATGTTTCGACCATGCGATTCAGAAGATTCGTGTTGTCAATGTCAAAGGATCGGTCAAATCGAATCGGAAAGGATACCGCTCGCTCGGAGTCGTAAACATCCATTGTTACCAGATGCGTGTTGGGAAGTTGCAGCTCCGATTGGTGCTGATTCAACTTCTGCAAATCCACTCCGAAAAGTATCAACAAATCCGTAAATTTCATCCGGTAGACCGCGCTGAGCGCATAAAGCTTGTAAATGCTCGGAACAGAATCCGAATTCTCGACTTGCGTCAGCCAGGGATTTGAGATGGCGTATTCCGGATTGCCCTCGGAGTCGGCGAGCTTTTGACTCAGCTCGGCGACGTCGCGCGTGGTGATCCCAAGCCGTGTACGGATGGCTTTGAGCTGCTCGGAGGGGCGCGAGGGAAACATTAGAAGAGAGTGTAACCCAACTAGGAAGCAAAACGGCAACTGAAACAAGCGCCTCGACGTTAGTTATTCATATATAATATAACTCTGTATAGTTTAAACGGGACGCCGCTTCAGTTTCCTCTCGGCGACCGAAAAGGCTCACGTTCCGCAGGACTGCTCGGGCTTATCTTTCTGGACCACTTGGCAAAAGCCTTAGCCTCTGCGCTAAAATAACCTCCCCGGCGCAGGGCGAGGTACTCATGCAATCCGCAGTTCTCGGCCGTCGTTGCTTTCTTCGAGTGACATCCGTAGCCGGTGGCGGCATTCTTGTTGCATGCTACGCCCGTCCCATCGCTCAAGTCCTTGCTCAGGCCACCGGCGCTCAGGCTAGCACGGCCGCTCCTGCTCCTGTGTATGCGCCAATGGCGTTCTTCCGTATTGCGCAGGACGGCATGGTCACTATTCTGGCCAAGAATCCCGAGGTTGGTCAGGGCGTGAAAACTCATCTGCCCATGATTCTTGCGGACGAACTCGATGTGGACTGGAAAGACGTTCGCATCGAGCAAGCCGATCTCGACGAAACGAAATTTGGACCG
>QHYO01000339.1 GCA_003224135.1 Acidobacteriota bacterium
CGTGCACGTGCCGGATACCTCGACAGGCGGCTATCTGAACTTCAACCGGTTTTATTTCGCGCAGATCGGCAAACAAGGCGCGGTGATCGATGAGCGCTACAACCACGGCGGGTTCATTGCCGACTACATCATTGATCTGCTGGAGAGACGGCTGCGCAACTGCGCCATCTCGCGGGAAGGGGAAAAATTTTGCTCTCCGCTTTCACAAATCTATGGGCCGAAGACGATGGTCATCAACGAGATGTCCGGATCAGGCGGCGACGCGCTGCCCTGGATGTTCAAGCAGGAAAAAATTGGCCCGCTGGTCGGCACACGCACGTGGGGCGGCCTGGTTGGGATCTACAACTATCCACGGCTGATGGATGGCGGCGGCGTGACTTCTCCGCGCGTTGCGATTTACGGTCTGCACGGCGAGTGGGAAGTGGAAAATCACGGCATTGCTCCCGACATTGAAGTGGAGAATGATCCGGCATCGGTCGCTGCGGGGCACGACGCGCAGTTGGAGAAAGCGGTTCAGGTGACGCTGGAAGCGTTGAAGAAAAACCAGGTGGTGATACCGGAGCATCCGGCGTATCCGGATTATCAGAAGAAGTGATCCGGCGGCCGGTGAGCAGTAAGAAATAAGCATTAAAAATCGAAATACGAAATACGAAATACGAAAAGCGAAATAGGAAAGCCAAGCCTGCTCGCGCCCGGGAGGGTCTGGCGGAGAAGATGCAATGGATTGCTATGCTGGGGCGAGAAGGATGTAGATGCCGGAACTTCCTGAAGTGGAGACGGTCGCTCGCGGGCTGCAAATCTCTGTGGCGGGCCGGCGCATTGTGTCCGTAACGCTGCGCAAAACGGATTTTATGGACGACCCGGACACGATTGAGCGCGAAGTGCCGGGAACACAGATTGCGCGAGTGGAGCGATTCGGGAAGTTCATGCTGTTACGTCTGGTCAGGGATCGCGCGGCCAGTGAACCGGAGGCGAGTTCAAAGGCGCTGCTTGTGCATCTGGGGATGACGGGAAATCTTGCGCCGCATTTTGCCGAGCAGCCCCGGGAGCTGCGTTATACAGATGCGCGGCGGTTTGGACGGATGGCGTATCTTGCGGGGGAAACTCTGGCCGCAGAGTTATTGAGATTTGGAGCTGATCCGCTCGAAGTGACGGCGGAAGAGTTTGCAAAACGGATTGAGAGCAGCCGGGCTAGGATCAAAGCGCTTTTGCTGGATCAAACCGTGCTCCGCGGAGTCGGGAATATTTATGCCGATGAGAGCCTGTGGAGTGCGGGAATTCATCCGGCGAAATCCGGAGCGAAGCTCAAGAGGAAAGAATTAGCGAGGCTGCGGCAGGCGCTGCAGAAAATTTTACGGAAAGCGATACAAATGCGCGGGTCATCGATTTCCGACTTCGTTGACGCGGAGGGGCAGCCGGGAGATTATCAGCAGCACCATCGGGCCTACGGACGCGAAGGAAAGAAATGTTTTCGATGCGGCCGCGCGATCAAGAGGATCATCATTGCAGGCAGGAGCAGCTATTTTTGTCCGGCGTGCCAGCGAGCACCGCACCGTGAGGGAAGAATCCGAAAAAGCACGAAACGCAAAGGGCGCGCGCGAACGTCGAAGAGGTAGGGAATCCGCGCGCCAAGGTTCCTGGTGCGAATGATTTCGAAGTGCTGGCAATTCCATCTGCGATCGCGGAAGACTAACTTAAAGCGAGGGTGAGAATGCGTTTTCATCGAGTAGTGTTGCTGTGCGTCATGCTGCTAGCGGGATTTGCGGCGCGAAAAGGATTTGCGGCTCCGGCAGATGACGGTGCGGGCGCGTTTGCGGCTGCAGATGCTCAGATTCTGGGCGAGATTCGCGACCACAGCGAAGCAATGCCCAACCTGGAATATTTGTCGGACAATATCGGGCCGCGTCTGACGGGCTCACCGCAACTGAAGCAGGCGAATGATTGGACCGCGGACCAGATCATTCGTGGACGCGTGGCACGGCGAAGGCGCGCATCGTGGCGCCAACAGAACATGCATTGACGATAGCGTCGGCGGGATGGGCGCCTGGAACTCCCGGCGCGGTGAGCGGGCCAGTGGTGTACGTCGATGCAAAAACGAAGGAAGAGTTGGCGAAGTTTCGAGGGAAGTTGAAAGGTGCGGTGGTGATTTATCAGGAACCTGCCAGTCTTTCACCACCCAAGCCGGAAGATGTGAATGAAGAGTACGTTCGGCCAATGCAAGCCCCGCCCCCTGTGAAAGGCCAACCGGCGCCACCTTCTCCATTTGCGGCGTTGATCGAAATGGCGCGCGCGCGAAACGAATTCTTCAAACAAGAAGGTGTTGTGGCGGTGCTGCGGGACTCGAACAAACCGCATGGATTGCTGAACATGACCGGAGTGGGTGGAGAAAAGTTTGATATTGGCGCGATTCCGTCGGCGTTCATCACCGGTGAAGGTTACCGACTGGTGTGGAGGATGCTGAAGCATGGGCCAGTGACAGTGGAGCTGGAAATCACCAACACCATTGGCGAAAAGCCGATGGAGGTTTACAACACGGTTGGCGAAATTCGCGGAAGCGAGAAGCCGGACGAGGTGGTGATTGTGGGCGCGCATCTCGACTCGTGGGATTTGGGAACGGGATCGACAGATAACGGCACGGGATCGATGGCGGCACTGGAAGCGGCAAGAGCGCTGGCGAAACTTGGACTGAAGCCCAAGCGCACGATTCGGTTTGTGCTCTTCACGGGAGAGGAAGAAGGGCTGGTGGGCTCGAAGCGGTATGTGGAAGCCCACAAAAACGATCTGGAAAAAATTTCCGGCGTACTGGTACATGATACGGGCACGGGAAGAGTGTTGACGCTGGGGCTGCACGACAATTATCAGGACCGCGAAATTGTGGATCAGGTGCTTGCGCCGCTAAGCGAACTGAAGCTGCTGGAGCCGAGCATGGTGCGGGCGTTTGGAACGGATCATGCGTCGTTCGACGATGCGGGTGTGCCGGGATTCTGGTGCATCCAGAACATGGCGGAATATTCAAAGACCCATCATAGCCAGTCCGACACGTTCGACAAAGTGTGGAAAGACGACTTGAATCAAGGCGCGCAGGTCCTGGCTGCGTGGGCGTACAACACGGCGGAGTTGCCGGCGATGCTGCCGCGGCGGCCGCTGCCATATCAGCCTACGGAGGCGGCTGCGAGGGCCGAGGCGGCACAACCCGATCCCGTAGCGGAGATGGACGCGAAAATCTTGGCTCAAGTGAAAACGGATCAGGGCCAGCTGCAAGCAGATTTGTCCTATTTGGCGGACCGCATCGGGCCGCGGTTGACCGGAACAGCGAAACTGGATCAGGCGAGCCATTGGACGATGGAGCAGTTTAAGGCGCTGGGTTTGGGGAATGCGCATCTGGAGCCGTGGACCATAGCCAATGGCTGGACGCGCGGTTCCGCGACAGGAAAACTGATTACACCCAGCGAGCAGGTGTTGACGCTGGCCGCGGCTGGATGGTCGGCAAGCACGAATGGCACTGCACATGGCGCGGTAGTTGGCGTTGGCGTACAGAAGCTTGAGGACTTGCAGAAGTACAAGGGCAAGCTACAGGGCGCGATCGTTTTGCTGGATCGTCCGGGAGAGACCGAGCCGCCTTCGAATCCGATGCTGACGCCGTTTGATGCGAGCAACCTGCCGCTCGATCATCCGAAAAATATGGCGCTGAAGGATTTCCGGGGCAGGTTTCGCATGATGATGGACGAGGCGAAATTTCTCAAGGAGGAAGGCGCGGCGGCCGTGCTTTTGGTTTCAGAAAAGTGGTATGGACTGATGAACATGGGCACGGGGTTTTCGCGAGAGTATCAGCTAGGGCTCATCCCGTCTGCGTACATGACGCGGGAAAATGCGACGCTGCTTTGGAGACTACTGGATGGCGGACCGGTGGAAGCTGAAATTAATATTCAGGGAAGCTTCAGTGGGAATCCTGTCACGGTGTACAACACCGTGGCGGAGATTAAAGGAAGCGAAAAGCCGGATGAAGTGGTGATCATCGGCGGACATCTTGACACGTGGGATTTGGGTACAGGCGCAACGGATAACGGGACGGGTTCGATGGCGGTGCTGGCGGCGGCGCGAGCATTGGTGAAATCCGGAGCGAAGCCGAAGCGGACGATTCGCTTTGTGCTCTTCACAGGAGAAGAGCAAGGGCTGAACGGATCGAAAGCGTATGTCGCGGCGCACAAAGAGGAGTTAAGCAAAATATCCGGCGTGCTGGTGCATGACACGGGAACAGGCAAAGTGTTGACGATCGGACTGATGCACAATTACGTAGCACGAGAAACGATGGACCGCGTGCTGTATCCGCTGGCAAAAGAGAAGAGCATCGGTCTGACCGAGCCTAGCTTACGTTCGGAGGGCGGCAGCGATCACGTTCCGTTTGACGAGGCGGGCGTGCCGGCGTCGTGGTGCATCCAGGAAGTGGCGAACTATGAGAAGGATCATCACTCGCAGACGGATACGCTCGACCGCGTGCGATGGGATGATCTGGCCGAAGGCGCGCAAGTGCTAGCAATTTACGCGTACAACGTGGCGCAGTTGCCAGAAATGCTGCCGCGGAAACCTGCGCCAGCGGCGCAGAACGCAGCGCACTAGCGACAGAAAAAATGAGAGCCGTAGTGCAGCGGGTGAGCCGCGCGAAGGTGAAGGTTGGCGGCGAGGCGAGCGGAGAAATCGGCGACGGGCTGATGATTCTGCTGGGCGTTGGCCATGGGGACACGCCAGCCGTGGCGGCCGCGCTTGCGGAGAAAACGGCAAGCCTGCGGATTTTTGCAGACGAAAATGGGAAGATGAATCGTTCGTTGCTTGACGTGAAGGGCAGCGCGCTGGTCGTTTCGCAATTCACGCTTTACGGCGATGCGCGTGGAGGACGGCGTCCGAGTTTTATTGCCGCAGCGCCGCCGGAACAAGCGAAGGCGCTCTACGAAGAATTTTGCGAAGCATTGCGCAGACTGGACGTTCGAGTTGCGACGGGAATTTTTCAAGCCATGATGTCGGTGGAGCTGGTGAATGAGGGACCGGTTACAATCCTCCTCGATTCGGACAAGACGTTCTAGCGGGCGAGCACGAGCCGGGCACGGCACCGAGACCTGGAATATAGATCGCGCCGTCGATAAACTGAAAGGCGTCGCCGAAAAGCGAAACATCGAGGGAATGGCGCAGTTCGGAATTCGCGCAAAGAATGTTTTGGGCGTTTCCAAACCGAAACTCGATGAACTGGCCCGGAACATCGGAAGAAATCACACCCTTGCACTACAACTATGGAAAACAGGTATTCACGATGCGCGAATCCTGGCGGGCATGATTGCCGAGAAGGATCGCGTAACGGCTCAATTAATGGACAGTTGGATGAGGCACTTCGACAGCTGGGATATCTGCGACGGGACATGCTGCCACCTGTTTGTGTTTGCGGATCCAGCGTGGACCAAAGCGTTTGCGTGGAGTGGCCGAAAGAAGGAATTTGAAAAACGCGCGGGATTTGCTTTGGCCGCATATCTGGCGATTCATGACAAGGCGGCGCCGAACGGCGTGTTCCAGAAATACTTGAAAGTGATTGAGCGGGAAGCGGAGGATGAGCGGAACTTCGTAAGGAAGGCGGTAAACTGGGCGCTGCGAAATATTGGGAAACGCAACGTCAAGCTCAACCGCGAGGCAATTCGTGTCGCGGAAAGCTTGCGTAAGCGGGGTTCCCGCACCGCGGGATGGATTGCAACGGACGCATTGCGCGAATTGCGGAGCGACGCTGTTCAGAGGCGGTTGCAGCGAAAGCATGTCTAGATCGATGAGACGAGATGGATTGGCGAAGTTAAGGATCCGGCGAGCTGGGGAAAAAGACGCTGCGCGATTGGCGGAATTGAGCGGGCAGCTTGGGTATCCCGCCAGCGAGCAGGAGGTTCTTCGGCGAATGAAGGGAATGCGTCCCGCGGGGCAGCATGCGATTTTTGTGGCTGAGTCCGAATCGGGCGTGACCGGCTGGCTGCATGTGACTGCCACACCGTTGCTGGAGGAACCGCTGCGCGCGGAAGTGAATGGCCTTGTGGTGGACGAGAATCAGCGCAGCTTGGGAACCGGAGCGAAATTGCTGGAGGCCGCCGAGAGCTGGGCGGTGAAGAAAGGCTGCGAAGGCATGTCGGTGCGGTCGAACGTCATTCGTGAGCGAGCGCACGCTTTTTATCTGCGCCACGGATAGGAGCACTATAAAACGCAGAAAGCATTTCGAAAGACCCTGTAGTTTCAACCCAGACACAACCTGAAACAAGCTTGCGGTTTCGTGGCTAAGAAGATCAGTTCGACGGAATTCCAGGCGCTGGCGGAGCTCCGCTATCGAATCAGACTATTTTTGAGGGAAGGCGATGCGGCAGCGCGCCTGGCCGGACTTGAACCACAGCAGTATTTGATGTTACTGGCCATCCGCGGGCTTGCGCCGGAGACTCCTCCCAAAATCCAGATTTTTGCCAACCGGCTTGCGCTGAAGCATCACAGCGCGGTGGAGTTGGTGGATCGTCTGGAGCAGCGAGGTTACGTGAAGCGAACGCGCAGCCGCGAGGATCGCCGTGAGGTGCTGGTTTCGCTTCTGCCGCGAGGAGAGAAGCTGCTTGAGAGGGTCGTGCAGCAGCGAATCGGAGAGCTCAGGGCAAGCGGCAGAGAATTGGTGCACGCGATTGAACCGCTGCTGCGAGATGTTCGCACACGAAATGACGGCGGACGAGATAAGGCCGTAAGTTCCGGCCAACGAGTTCGTTCCCGATCGGAAAAAAGCAATCTCCCACCGCGATGAAAGAGTTCGTGCAAAAAAATGCTGTTCTGAAAGAACCGCGAGCTGGATTTTGGCGGCGTTTGATGAGCGGTCGCGAAGAGCAGGTGTTCCTGATTTTGACCCTGATCATCGGCGCGGTGGTCGGATTGATCGTTGTGGCGTTCATTCTGCTGACGGAACGATTTGGCGCGCGACTGTATCCGGCGGGAGATGCGGCGTGGCGACGCGTCCTCATTCCAACGATTGGCTCTTTGGGAATGGGATACCTGCTGTTCCGATTTTTTCCGGATGCGCGGGGAAGCGGAGTTCCGCAAACGAAGGCGGCGTTGTACGCGCGCGAGGGCCGTATTTCGGTCAGGACAGTTTTGGGAAAGTTCTTTTGCACATCCGCCACGCTGGCAAGCGGAATACCGCTAGGAAGAGAAGGCCCATCGGTTCAAGTAGGTGCGGGCATTGCGTCGCTGCTTGGACGGAGGCTCGGGCTGAGTCCTGAGCGAATGAAGTCGCTGATCCCAGTGGGGGCCGCGGCGGCGATCGCTGCCGCGTTTAATACTCCACTGGCCGCGGTGTTGTTTGCGTTGGAAGAAGTCGTCGGCGACTTGCATGCGCCGGTGTTGGGTTCGGTGGTGCTGGCTTCCGCGACTTCCTGGGCAGTGCTGCAATTGCTGCTCGGCAATCATCCGTTGTTTGAGGTGCCGCAGTATCAACTGGTTTCTCCAGCGGAGTTTGCTTTGTACGCCGTGCTTGGAGTGGCTGGCGGTTTGGTTTCGGCCGCGTTTACGAGATTGCTGCTGGGACTTCGCAAAAAGTTTCTCGCTGCGCCAAGACGGACGCTGTGGTTTCAGCCGGTTGCTGGCGGTCTGCTTGTGGGACTGATGGGCTGGGTCGTGCCGCAATCGCTGGGCGTGGGCTATAAATACGTCGGCGACGCGCTGAACGGGCACATGGTGTGGAGTTTGATGGCGCTGCTGTTGGTGTTGAAGCTCGTTTCGGTCGCCGTGAGTTATGCCTCCGGGAATGCCGGGGGCATCTTTGGTCCGAGCTTGTTTTTGGGCGCAATGCTGGGCGGGCTTATGGGAACTGCGGGGCACGCTTTTTTTCCAAACCATGTGGCTTCATCGGGCGCTTACGCACTGGTGGGTATGGGCACGGCGTTTGCTGGGATTGTTCGCGCGCCGATGACCAGCGTGCTGATGATTTTCGAAATTACGCGCGACTATGCAGTGATCGTGCCGCTGATGATTTCGAACCTGGTGAGTTTTTTTATAGCCTCGCGATTTCAGAAGGAACCGATTTACGAAGTTCTTGCGCATCAGGACGGGATCCATCTGCCGAACGCGGAATCACGGCTGCTCGAAGGGAATCGACACGTGCTGCAAGCGATGCGGGCCGCGGCGGGGACACTGGATGCGACTACAACCCTGCGCGATGCGGAAGCAAAAACGCGCGCGAGCGGACTGAGCGCGTGGCCAGTATGCTCGCATGAGGGCGTGAGCGGAGTAATTTCGCGCGAGGCGATTGAGTCCGCGACGAAGAATGGCGACGGGGAGAAGCGACTCAGGGAGATCATTCCGCCAGGCGAATTCCCTCACGTGCATGCGGATCACTCGTTGCACACGGCCCTGGACCGTATGGGGGCTGCGGGACTGCATGTGTTGCCGGTAGTGAGCCGGGCAAACGTACATCAACTGTTGGGAATCGTGACCGTGGATGATGTACTCGCGCTGTATGGGGTGCGGCCGCGGTGAGTGGATTTAGCTTGTTTTAGAAGCCGCCGCCACCGCCGCCGCCAAATCCGCCGCCAGAGAAGCCACCTCCACCGCTGAATCCGGAACCCCCGGAACTGCGCGGTGCGGAAGCGAAAACTGTTCCAGCCTGACTGGACATTGCGTTGAGATTGTTCACAAAACCATAAGGATAAAATTGCGGCCCGTAACCGCCGCCTTGATACCAGCTCGGCGGCTGCGTGTAAATGTTCTGAAAGGCCTTGCTCCAATTTTTCTCGACGCCAAGAGCCATCGCGAATGGAAGAAATTTTTCAAACATTTCGGGAGTTTTGATCATGCGATTGAAGCGGTCGGATTCAACATGGGCGAGAAAATCTTCGAAGCCGAGAACGCCCTCGAGCGTTCGGGCGCCGCTTGCTGTTCGTGCTGGCATGAACCATCCGAAGCCGCAGATGATGAGGGCACTTAAGACTCCGGCGATGATGAACGTAAGTCCGGGCATGCCGAGGCTGCGGCCGATGGCTGAACCTCCCCAAACCGCGAGAAAGCCGGCGATCAAACCAGCTGCAAGATAGGTGCTGCGCACGCTGTCAGGACGGCGCCGGTAAAAGCCTTGGGAGACGAGAGAATCGAAGACGCGGTTCTTGATGGCTGGGAGGGATTTATAAAATTGGTTATGCAGGCTGGACATGGAGACCGCTTCGCCAGCAGTGCCAGCGCTAAAAATACCGTCGAGCAGTTGCTGTTCGTGCGGCTTGAGGGCAGTCCATTCGCTGCGATTCCTTTTCAAGATGAAGTTATAGTCCTTGTCCTTCCACAAACCCATCATGTGGTCGGTGGTGCGCTCTTCGATAACGAGAAACCCGCGGACGGCCAGGTCAATGATGGCTGCAGTGATGTCTCGCATATCGACGGAATTGTCGACGAGCGTGCCGACTTCGCTTGGCGTGAGCTGAGCTGGTGGCTCATATTGCGCGGCGATCGGGCGGAGACGCGGGTCACGGCCCTTCTTCCACCACAGCCAGAACATGAAAGCGGCGATGATCAGCGGCAAACCGAGCGGCCAGTTGCTACGGAGAAAGAGGCTGGCTTTCGCAGCGGCAGTGGGCTCTTTCACCGCACCTTTGTCGAATGCAATCGCCACGGTCAACCCCTCGTGATAGGCAAGCGAGCCTGTGGTATGAACCTCGACGCTGTTGCCCACAACTTCGGCTTCCGCTTCGTGTCCGCGCGAACGATAGGTTCCGGTAAAAACGTTCGCGCGAATATTTTTCGCTTCGACAGGCAATGAAATGGTTGCCGATGCCGAGCCGATCGGAACATCCCATTCGTCGCCGGTGATGTTCCAGTAGCATTCGTCATGGTCGTCGAAAAAACGGAGCGCATCCGACACGGTGTACTGGATGATGATGGTCTGGACAGAATTATCGGCGTTGTCCACGTAAATTTTGAATTTGCGGTAATGGCGTTCGCGCGAGGATTCGTACTTGAGATCGTGGCCCGAGCCGTTGGTCACGCGCTTTACGTCCAAGAAGAGCGAATAGTTCATTCCTTGCCGCGTCACGTACTCGACAGGAATCTCGCGATAGAGGCCATGCCACGGTCCGCCGATAAAATGAACAGTGATGGACTCGGTTACATTGACAGTGCTGTCCGGCAGGACGGCAATCTGCGCGTCAAACTTTTCGATTCTTAACTCTTTGCCGTTTGCAGAAAGCGAGCACAAGACAATAAGCAATGCCGGAGCCAGCCATCGCGCAGTCCTGCTGAGGAAACGTCGCATGCGGCGATTGGCCTTAGGCCGTGGGAGCTGCAGGAGAATTAAAGCTGACTTTTGGCGCTTCGCGCTCGGCAACGGCGGTTACTTCGAAGAATTCGCGCGGCTTGAACCCGAGCATGCCTGCAAAAATATTGGTGGGGAATTGCTGAATCTTGGTGTTCAGGTCGCGGACGACCGCGTTGTAGTAGCGGCGCGCGTTTTGAACGGTGTCTTCAATCTGCATAAGAGAATTTTGCAGGGAAGTGAAACTTTCAATGGCGCGAAGTTGAGGATAGGCCTCGGACAGAGCGAACAGGCTCTTCAGGGCGCCAGAGAGCAAATTCTCAGCTTGGGCCTTATCGACGGGCCCGGTTGCGGACATGGCGCGATTGCGAGCGTTGATGACGGCTTCGAGAGTGCCTTTTTCATGCCCGGCATAACCCTTCACTGTTTCGACGAGATTGGGAATCAAGTCATAACGACGCTTGAGTTGCACGTCGATGTCGGCCCAAGCGTTGTCCACCTGAACCTTAAGGCGCACCAGGCTGTTGTACATCCCGATCAGGAGCGCAATGACCAGAACCAGACCAATCAGCAGTACCCAGCCGATCATATTGACCTCACACGGATGAGAAAGTTGGGAAGCTAACCCCGCAACTATACGTGCGGCGCTGATGGGTGTAAAGCGAGCGCAGATTCAAACAGGACTACGGGTTGCTACTTGGCGAGGCGCAGACGCTTGCCGTCGACGAAGGCTTGTTTTGATTCGGCGGTGCGTCCGGCTTTCTGAGCGAGCGCCAAATTTGTCCGCCGACCGGCATCTGCGGGAGCTAGTTTCTACGGCTTTTGAGAACGCGTCACAGGCATCGGGATAGCGAGCGATTTCGAAAGACGCCATGGCTAGGTTAGCTTTGTCAGCGACACTAGCGGCGCGAGAAGGCGGGCTACAGGCAATCGCTGTGCCGCACGCAAATGCGAGAGATGCGGCCGTTTGCGAGGGCCTTGATGTATACGCCGTGGAATCGTTGCCAGAAACCCGGGACCTCGGCAATTCGCCCGAATCGTTCCCTTCGGTCAAGGTCGATGCGCGGCTGTTGTTCTAGCGAGGCAGCGCAGTACAGCGCCGACCTGCGAGAGGTCCTTGGGCAACAGTCCACAAAGCGTGCCCTGGAAGTGGCGGTGCGCGGGCGGCCGCCTTTCCGCCAGCGCGCATGACCGTATTCCGAAGGTGCTCGGAATTGGGGGCCTGGACTCTTCGGAATCAATAGAGCCGAAGCATCTTGGCGAGGCGATTCAACATCGGACGCTGGTCCGGTCATACTGGGCGTAACGGGATGTACTAGATCGCCGGAGGTGGTCGCCTCAGGCGTGATGCGCTCCCTCCATTGACGCGATGCTGCGCAGTGTGTTACCCATACAACGTCAAAATGCATGCAGTTTTTGCGGTGGCCGACTAACACATGGCGCAAGACAACAAGCACATGGAAGTTGTCCTTGATACGCAAGTCGAAAGCGTGAACCTGGCGGAGGAGATGTGCCTCCGCGTGGCGGAAGCTGCGGGGTTTGACGAAGAGGTGTGCTACCGCATCGGCATGAGTGTGCGGGAAGGCGTCATCAACGCATTCCATTACGGCAATCAGGAGCGCCCCGACAAGAAGATTCATTTGGCAGTGGATCTAACGCCAGAGAAGCTTGTGATTCACGTGATGGATGAAGGCAAGGGCTTCAAGTTAACAGACGTTCCCGATCCCCTGGCGGAAGAGAATATTCTGAGTACTTCGGGACGTGGCATTTTCTTGATGCGCGCGTTTATGGACGAATTCGCTGTAGTTCCA
>QHYO01000341.1 GCA_003224135.1 Acidobacteriota bacterium
GACTCCACCGCCCGCTCCGGATGCGGCATCAACCCCGCCACGTTCCGCTCGCGATTGCAAATCCCTGCAATGTTGCACATCGAACCGTTCGGATTCCCGGCGTCGTCAGCGGATCGATCTGGACTCGTATAACGAAACAAGATCTGTCGATTTTTCTGCAGCTCCGACACCGTCGCTTCGTCGCAGTTGTAATTCCCTTCATTGTGCGCGATAGGAACTTTCAGCACTTGCCCCTGCTTCGCCGCACACGTCACGGGCGTATCCGTCTCTTCCACACGGATATACACGTGCCGGCAGATGTATCGCAGACCCTTGTTGCGCATCATCGCGCCCGGCAGCAAACCCGCTTCCAGCAAAATCTGAAACCCGTTGCAGATTCCAAGAACAATTCCGCCACCCTTCGCGAATTTCTCCACCGACTTCATCACCGGAGAAAACCGCGCAATCGCTCCCGTACGCAGATAGTCCCCGTGCGCAAAGCCGCCGGGCAGAATAATGGTATCGCAGCCGCCCAGGTCTTCCGACTGGTGCCAAATAAACTCCACAGGCTTATGAAGAATGTTTCCGATCGCGTAAAAAGCGTCGTGGTCGCAATTCGAGCCCGGAAAGACGACGACTCCGAATTTCATTGCGTTGTAGCTCCCAGGGGCATTTGGGGAACTTATAGTTTATCACAGCAGTCACCGACGAATCGCCTGTCACCATCCACCGAGTGATGCTGGTTCGGTTGCGAACGGATTAACCACGAGAATACCGTCAATGTCTTGGTTGGCCTGCAAATCCTCGCTTAAGAGATAGCCGCACTCCGCGGACTTCGCCGCAGCCACGATGAGCGCGTCCCAAAACGAAGGTTTATAGCGATCCTGCAATTTCCAGGCTAGCTCGATAGTTTGCCGATCCGCCGCAATAGGGTCCCACTCCATCAAATCGCGCACTTCTGCTCGGGCCTCGTCGCGGGCGTTTGGCCGCTTCCGCAAGACGTTTGCATAAAACTCTTGCAAAACTTGAAAACTGACGCGGCCTCTGCGGTTCTTCCACAAAAGTTCGCGCCATCGGGTTGATACCAACATCCTGATATACGCGATTGATTCCGCAGACGCCAAGAAGCAGGAGGCTGCCTTCCGACCCGGAACAGCGAGCCAACCAGGTCAGCCAGCTCGGCTTCAGCTTCTTGGCGAGGAAGGCTTCGGAGGAACCATCGCAGCACTCGCCGCGGCGGCGGCCGGGCCAGCCGCGCTGTCCAAGCCCAGCACATTCAGCAGGCCAGAATTGGACGGAACGATGTATTTGGTATTTTGCGCCAACGTGTTGTTCAATACGTCGAGCCGCCGCATCACCTCTGCGCGGTCCTTGAAAAAAGTTTCCGCCGCCGTCGAAACAAGCCGAATGGCTTCGGCCTCTGCGTTTGCTCGCGTCACGCGAGCCTGCGCGTCACCTTCCGCTTTCAGAATTTCCGATTGCTTCACGCCTTCGGCCTGCAAAATCTGGCTCTGCTTGAAGCCTTCTGCTTCCAGGATCGATGCGCGCTTGTCGCGCTCCGCTTTCATCTGGCGCGACATCGCTTCGGTAATATCTCTCGGCGGATCGATCTTCTGTACTTCCACGCGAGTGACCTTCACGCCCCAGCCGTTGGTGGCTTCATCCAGGACGTGGCGCAAGTTCGTGTTGATCATGTCGCGCGCCACCAAAGTCTCATCAAGCGTGCGGTCGCCAATCAGGTTGCGCAAATTCGTTTGCGCCAGCGTGGTGCACGCATAGCCAAAATCCTGGACTTCAAATTGGCTCTTCACCGGATCAACGACCTTGTAATAAACGACGGCGTCCACTTCGACCGTGACGTTGTCCTTGGTGATCAGTTTTTGCGGAGGAACGCTAATCACCTGCTCCCGCATGTCCACGCGAATCACGCTGTCCGTCAGCGGCATGATGATCGCCAGGCCCGATGGCACCAGGCCGTGAAATTTTCCCAGCCGCATGACGATTCCCTTTTCGTACTGGTTGACGATGCGCGCGGAACGCGCCAGCAGAATCAACCCGAACAACAACGCCGCAATCAGCAATACCGGCACAAAAAATGTGGCATCCATCAGTCTTGGTCCTCACTTCACTTTCAGTGTTACGCCTTCCACAGAAACGATCTGAACGTCGGCGCCGACTTCGCGTGCGGAATCAGCGGGCTGCACAAGCTCGGCGCGCCATTCTTCCGAACCGACCTTAACCAGCCCGCAATCGCGCAACCCAATGCGCTTGGTGACTACGCCCATTTTTCCAACGACCGCGTCCACGTTGGACTGCTGATCCTTGACATACAATTTTGCTTTGAGCCATCTGCGGAACAACGCGAAGTACAACATGGCAAAAGCTGCCGCGCTGATCAATCCAGCGTACCAGGATTGTGTGAGCAGACCGATCGCGCCACCCGCAGCGAGCGATGCTCCCACCAGCGCCAAATCAAATCCGGTAAGCGCGCCAAGCGCCAGCTCTGCGGCCGCGCAGAGCACACCTACAATCACGAGCAGCCAGTTAACCCAGTTGCCCACGAGCGCTCCTTCTGGGGACACGTGGAGCGCACGATAACACCGCGGCAGACGCGTTTCAATGCTTCTTCGAAGGCGAACGAGCGAGAAAAATCAACGGCGCCAAGGAATTCAGCGGCTCCGTGGGCGATGTTTGCGCCTCTTCTTCGATTTTCTTCCTGGGGATTTTGCGTGAGCCGAAGCGGCCATTTCGCGACGCTTCCTTGCGGCCCAGCCTTTCTTGTTG
>QHYO01000344.1 GCA_003224135.1 Acidobacteriota bacterium
CATTTCACGCTGACCAGCAAATCGCGTGCGCGCGTGAAGGCTTCCTTCGGCGTTTCGCCGCTTCGCACCACCAGCAGTACGCCGTCCGTCTGCACGGAAAGAATCACTGCGTCTGTCGCGGCCATGATTGGCGGAGAATCAATCACGATAAATTTGTACTGGCCCCGTAGTTGCCTCAGCGCGTCCGCCAATTTATGCGATGAAAGCAGGTCCGCCGGATTCGGTGGCAGCGGTCCGGTCGGGATGGCTACCAGGTTCGGAATCGAAGGATGCGGCACCGTAACAAGATCCAGGCTCGAAACACCCGCGAGATACGAGCTTAACCCCGCGTATTTGCCGTCCGTCATATTCAGCAGACGGCCCACGCCCGGCTTTCGCAGGTCGGCATCGATCAAAAGCGTTCGATCACCCAATTGAGCAAGGGTGACCGCCAGATTTGCCGCCGCCGTCGTTTTGCCTTCGCGCGGCAGCGCACTCGTCACCAGAATTACTTGCGGTGGATGATCCGCTTGTGACAGCAGCAGCGCCGTACGCAGCGCCCGGAATGCCTCTGACATCTGCGACTTCGGCAAGTGTTGCGCAACCAATTCGATTCGCTTCTCGTGACCGTTGGACGATGCACTCCCCAGCAATCGGCCGCGCCGCGTGTTTCCGTTCTCGCTCGTGAATGCGGGCACTACCGCCAACGACGGCAGTCGGGCGAGCGACTCGATATCGTCCGGTGTCTTCACCGTATTGTCCAGATACTCGCGTAACAACGCCAATCCAATCCCGCCTACAAGTCCCACAAGAAATGACAGCGCGATGTTTCTCGTTTTCGCCGGACGCGAAGGCGTTGCCGGGATCATCGCCGGATCAATCACTCGAATGTTGGACGATTTCAGTCCCGCCGCAATATTCGCTTCCTTCAATTTCGTCAGCAGCCCGTCGTACATCGTCTTGTAGCCTTCCGCGTCGCGCTTCAAGATGTTGAATTCCACCATGCTTTGCGCCATCTGATTTACTTCGATTTTTTGCTCGTTCAGCGCTTCGTTCAGCAGTCCTTCCCGCTGCCGCGCTGCGTTATAGTCGTTTCCCAGCGCTTCAAGAATGTTCCGTTTCTCGGTGTCCATCATTCCTTCAATTTCTTTTAACTGTGCCTGCTGGCGCTGGACCTTTGGGAAATTCGGGCCATACTGATTGAGCGCGTCGAGGTATTGCGTGTACACTTCGGAACGCCGTCTCGTAAGATCCTGCATCACATTGTTTTCGCGAAGCTGAGGCACGACATCGATATTTCCGGCCTTCGCGAATTCATACAGGGCCTCTTTGCGCATTCTTTCGCTTTGCGCGTTCGTCCCTTCCTTGTTCAGGTCGTTCAGTCGTTGCGTAGTGATGTTCTGCTTATCGTCAAGTTCCCAGATCTGATGCTGCCGTTCGTAAGTAAGCCGCGCATCCTCGGAATTCTGCACCTTCACCTTTAACTCGCTCAGTTGATCCGCCAGCCACAGCGTCGCTTTTGCCGTCGTGTCGTATCGGCTGCGGAAGTTCTGCTCCATGAAATTCTGGATATGCGCATTCAGGATTTGCGCCGCCAACTGCGGATCGGTCGATTCGAAACTCACGTCCAGCAGCCGGCTTTGCGGCACACGCTTCACGTTAAGGCTGCCCAGAAATGCTCCCAGCTCCGGCGGCCTTCTATGATTTGCAAGGCTCCCGGAAGTAATCGCTTCGGACGCCGATGGCCCTCCTTGCATTTCCGAGTGCGGAATCAACCCGCTGTTTCGGATCGTTTGCAGTGCCAGGGTCTCGCTCGTCAAAATTCGCGATTGCGTCTCTATGTAATTGTCCTGGTCCATCATGAAGTCGTAGGAATCTGCGCCCTGGAACGGCAGAATGTTTGTGTTTTCCCTGTCAATTTCGATTCGCGCGGTTGTCGTATAGACCGGCTCCATCCGGAATGTCGCGATGGCGACGATGGTCACTACTGCCAGCAAAAATGACAGAATCAGCCACTGGTGCTTGCGCAAAATCAGCAGATAATCGTAAAGATGTGGCTCTCGCGGGGATAAGTCGAAAGATGGAATCCGCTGCGCACCCATGGACACCACTTCGACTACACCTGGCCCGTTTTCCTTCGGAACCAGTTTGTTCTCGTCCGCCATTGGTCTTCTACCTTGTCCCTATCCGGTAGATCGTCAGCGCCGTGCCGACGGTCAGGCCAAATTCTGCTGCGCGTATTAACGCGGCCTTCGTCGCATTGTCCGGTACGTACAAAATGTCACTCGGCATCAGGCGCACATCTTCGGACTTCCGCTCGATGATCTTGCCCAGATCTATTCTGATTGCCTGCTGCTTTCCCAAAGAATCCTTGCGGATGATTACCGCCTGGCTTTTCTTCGCAATCCGGGTCATCCCGCCGGCTAGCGCCAGCACCTTCAGAGTGGATAGCTGCGCCCGGTCGTTATTGGCCACAAATCCTCCGGGCCTTTGTACCGCGCCAAATGCGTACACGATACCCGCGTGCGGGACGGTGATAATGTCTCCGCCCTGCAATGGAATATTGTTTTGCGTGTCTCCCCGCTCGAGCAATTCCGCCAGATTCACCGTAATCGTGTTGGCCACTGGCGGCGCTACGTCGCTGATTGCAATTTGCGGTGGCGTAACCAGCGCATTCTGCGGAGTGGTCCGTGCCGCTATTTCGGGACCCGGGAAGGTAGGTTGCGCCTCTGACGAATTTCCGGTTGCGCCGTCATCAGCACCCGGCGCCGAATTCGTAGCCGCACCAGGCGCATCGGAGGACGCCGGCGCTGGATTTGTGGCCGGAACAGCATCTTCTGTCCCAATTTCCGGAGGTTCGCTCGAATTTTCACTCTTCGATTCCGCGCGCGTGACGATTACGGTATCTCCTGCGTCGGCCGATATTCCTCCGGCCTCCGCCAGAATTTGCACCAGGGTCAAGGGGCGATCCGCCTGATAGACCATCGGATGTGCCACGGCCCCTACAATCGTGATCGGTTTGCTCCTTTTCTCCTTCACCGAAACCATCACTTGGGGATGTGTGACGAGCCCGTTCGCTGCCAGAATCTCAGAAATCTTTTGCTGCGCTTGCATTTCCGTCAGCCCCACTACGTAGAGTCTCACCGGCACCAGCGGCAATCCGACCGTACCCGTTTGGCTTACCCTCACCTCTCGCGTAAGTTCAGGAACATCATAAACTTCCACGCCGATCAGGTCGCCCCTCCCGATAATGTATTCACGGGGCACCGTGACCGTATTGGCTGAAAGCCAGCGAATTCTTTCGTTGGCTTGTTGCTGGGTTTCGACAGGGGATTGCGCGTGCGCGGACGGCGCCTGCAGTCCGAACGCCAGAACGGCTCCCGCAAGAAGACACCCATACGCGGCACCCAGTTTGGCCGGTTGCATATGTCCAGAAAACCCCCGTTTTGAATTATACAGGCCTAATGGTTCAGTCAATCAGGGTTTTTCGGCAGGTCGTCGTTTTCGGCTCCGAACTTTTGCCGGAGTCACTTGTTGAATTTCGGCAGTGGCTAGAAGACTCATCATCAAGAAAAGCAACAGGTTCGCCGGAATGTGCAGATTGAAATCCACCAGACTGTGCACCAGCATTCCCCAGCAAGCTGTCCATCCGCAAAGACGGAGTGTGTTCGCAAATGAATCGTCTCCGGATTGCAAAAAACGCAGCGCCCCGATGAACAGAGTCCCGATAAACCACGCACAGCACAGTCCGCCCAAAGTTCCCGTTTCCGCCAACACTTCAAGATAGTCGTTGTGCGCATGATTCACGATTTTTCCGTCGTACAACGTCTCATACGGAGGATAGACCTGCTGCAATGTTCCGAGCCCCGTTCCCAGAATAGGGTGGTCCACAAAGATTCGCCACGCCCCGTGTCGCATCGAAGCGCGCTTGCTCTGTGTCACTTCCAACGTCTGCAAACTTGAAAAGCGCGACAGCATCTGGCTCACTCCAAGCCACGACACCGTCAGGAATGCCACGAGCAATACAACTATCCCTGCGAAAAGATGCCGTCCGCTCGTCTTCTTCAGAATCAACACCAGTATCAGGAACGCCAGCTCGGCTCCCAGGCTGATGATCCCGCCGCGCGAAGCGGACAGCATCAATGCGCTCAGCGGAATAATCACAAGCATGCCCACGATGAACAGTCTTTCGCGGCGTACTCGACCGAGCAGCAAAGGCACCAGGGCCATCGGCAACACCAATTCCGCGAATCCCGCGAAGTGATTGCGGTTCACGTACGGCCCGAATGGAATGCCGCCGTAACGCATCTCCCGGAACCAGTACAACTTTCCGTTGAACGTCAGATGCTGCAGGATGCCCAGCCCTGCAACCAGAAACGCAAAAATCATCACGAACCACGCGAAGGCCCGCCAATCTGACAGCGTGCGGAGTGTTTGTGCTGCCAGGAAAAAAAGAATCAACATACTCAGCAAGAGCTGCAATTCGGTTCGCGTTGTGAACGGCGATGCCGTGAGCCGAAACGCAAATTGCACGATCACCACAACCGTGAACGCGGCCAGCGGGAACAGCAGTGGTGGCAGCGCGATTTCTTGCTCTTTTTTTGAAACCAGGAAAGACAGCGCCCACAGCACAAACAGAATTCCGGATGCTGATTCCAGGATTCCTCGTGCCCAGGGTTCCACCCCGCCGTGACTCAGGACGGCGAAAGCAATCACCGCGAATAAGCCCGTCCGGACGAGGTTCATGGTGTCGGCGACGCCTCGTCCACCGGCACCAGCGAAACATCGTCGATCCATGCCGCGCCTTGAATATCGCTTTCCGGCATGTCACTCATGAAACGTCTCACGCAGACGGATCCGTAGGTTCCTCCCGGCGGGGCAACCCAATGCAGTTGGATCTCCTTCCATGGCTGTGTGCCGCGCACGTCTTCCGTTGTCACGGATTCGTTCTTGGCGTTGGCCAAAACAGAAATCTGCAGACGCACTCCTTCGCTGCTCGTCAGCGACTCCGTTCGCACCCACGCGCTAAGCAGATACTGTTTCCCCGCCTCGGGCGTGATGTTGTGGCATTCATTTTCGAAACTTAGATTCCGATGCCCTTTGAAAAGAATGCGCAGCGATTGCTCGCCCGAATGTTTTTCCGAGCGATCGAATGAAATCTACACGTCGTTTGTTTCGGGTACGAACTGCCAGCTGAATCCTCCTCCGCGGTACCCGGATTCAAATCCGCCATCCCACAAAAGTGAACCTGCCGGATCGGGCGGAGGCGAATTTTGCATGACCGATACAGCTTGTGTCCACGCGCGGGCAGCATCCGCAATGCGAACCCGATGAACGAGCCCGTCAATAAAATAGACCATCTCAGACATGGGAACTCGTTGATGGAGCGCAATTAGCCGGTTCCAGACAAGTTGCGCGTTGTTCAGATCACCGGCAGCCGTGAGCGAATGCAGAATCGGCAGATACGCTGCGGTAGCGGATGGCACGGCCTTGTCGAGCAGAATGTTCGCGTCAGGCTGTATCCGCAGCGCGCGAGAGAACGCTTCGTCCGCGCGCTTCGGTTCGAGTTCCACGGCTTTGCGGATTTCGCGGAACGCCGCGTCCTGCTCGCCCTGGCGCAGCAGAAAGTTGCCGTAGCTCCAGCAAACATCCGCGGAGAGCGGATACACGCGTTGCGCGGCCAGAAATGCTTCGCGCGCGCGCGCCGTCTGGTCTTCTCCATCGTACGCAGTCGCAAGATCCACCAGCGCTTCCACGGAGTAAGGATCGAGCGCGACGGCTTTGTGCAGGGCTTGAATGGCTCGCGCGGGGTCGGGCTGCTCGATGTCGTAGAGATACGAGCGTCCGAGCAGATACCAGTTGCGTGCGTTCGCAGGTTCCAGGCGAACGGCACGTTCGTAACCGGCGCGAGTGTCCAATTCAAGGTAGTGCGCTGCAAATGCGTTTCGCAGGCCCAGGTAACTCAATAAGAGCGCCAGCACGCACGAAAACAAAAGTACCGCCCCGCGCAATCGCGAACTTGGAAGTGGGAATTTCATTCCGACTTACTCTGCCTAAGCGGGAGGCGGCGACGCAAGTGGAAAGTCGAATGGAATCAGGGAAGATGCACTACGGCGATGCGAACTGGCTCCAGACGTGTCGGATCGAGGATCTTGTCGCCGTTCAGATTGTCGATCTGGCTGTTGGAAATAAAATAAAAGTCGGAGCCGCGAATGGCGCCGGTGGTGGGCAAAGCCGTCAGCGTGGTGCGGTATTCGAGGATCGTGACTCGCGCAACGCGTGCACCGTCCGGTGAGAGCTTGAACGCCGCGACCCGCGGCGTGCCTATTCCATTCTGTATTGCGACGAGACTTCCGCGATGCCAATAGAGGCCATCGACGCCGGCGAGCGTTGCGTGCGGGCCGGGCGCGACATCCGTGCTGGAAGAATTCGCCAGGTCGTATTTGATTACTCCGAGCGCATCCGCGACGTAAATCGTGTGCTCGTCGCCGGCAAGCGCAATTCCATTTGGATAAAAGAGCGGGCGGTGGAATTGCAGCGTGGTAAATTTCCTGGCGGGTGCATCGAAGCGAAATACCGCATTGCCAAGGCTATCCGTAGTGAAAACCTCACCGGATTTAAGAACCACGAGATCGTTGAATCCATGATGAGCTTTGTCCGGCGGCGAAAAACGCGCCAGCACTTTGCCCTGAGTATCGATATGCAGCAACTGCGTTGTTCCCGCACTCGCGCCGGCGTCTTGAAAAGCATTGGCCCAAATCGTTCCGTCATTCGGATCGAGCCGGATCCCGAGCACGGGAAGCAACGGATCCTGCTGCGGCGGAACAAAATCAGACGTGTGGCTGTCCGGCGTGATCTGTACAATTTTCTTGCGATGCAGGCTGCTGAGATAGAACAGTTCGCGCTTCGGATCCCATGCGAGTCCTTCGGGAACCAAATCTTTCTCTTCGGTAGCGAGTGCGAGGCGCGCCATTGCCACCGCAGGAAAATGCTGGCGAGCGCGTTCCACCAGTTCCGTGAAACTGTGTTCGCCGCGTAGACCGGCAAATTCCGGACCGCCCGAAGGATCAAATCCTTCGTCGAGCGCCATGCACTCCTTCAGAAGGTCGAATGCTTCGCGCGACTCTCCAAGATGCTGTTTCGCGGCAGCCAGAAAATAAAGTGTCGCGCCGCGATCGACGAAATTGGGAAGAAGTTTTTCGACAACTGCAATTTGTGCGCGGACTTCGGCAGCGTCGTCGGGCTCTGCGGGGGCGCCACGCAGCTCGTCCACTTGTTGGCCTGCCCGCTGCTGAGCTTCTTGCTGCCGCGCGGGTGAAGAAAATCCCGCGAAAAGAACCAGCAGGGAAAAAGCGGCAAAGTGTTGAATCCAAGTGCTCGAAATCATCGCGATTCCTTAGACGCGAAATTCGGAAGAACGTCTGCTCCAGGCAAGCAGCGTTTCCGGTTCGACAAAGCCAAACGCGGTATCGGGGCCACCAGGCTCTGGCGGCCGCCAGCGCCAGATTCCTGCGCCTGCGAGCCCAGCATCGCGGCAGGCGGTGAGCGCTTCGCTCAGCGAATATTCCGGCGATGCAGGATCCTTCGCGGGAAGTTCGCCGAGCCAGAGCGGCTGCGCAAGATCCGAAAGTAAGCCGAGCTTTTGCGAGAGCGAAAGTTTCCGGTCGCGCTCCAATTGCGGATAGTAATGCGCTTGCAGAAGATCGAGACCCATTTCGCTCCACGCACGAAGCCATTCGAAACGCGCGGAGCCGAGAGTGACAGGCACGCGCGCTTCTTCGCGCACGGCTTGCGCGATTTCAGAAAAAAACGACCGTGCATTCGCGAATGACAGCGCTGCTCTTTGCGAGGGCTGGAATTCGGGGATGGCCCACTCGGGTTCGTTGACGATTTCCCATGCGAATAATGCGGGATGCGCGCGAAATTCGCGGAAGAGCGGAACGAGAATCTTCTGGAGGAGAGCTTCGCGTCCACCGGCGAATTGCAGTGCGGCGCGTCCCGGGAATGTTGGATCGGGAGCGTCCGGAGTCTGCAGCCACAGAAAATCGAAAAGCGAAAAACAAATTTGCAGACTGGACCGCGAGGCGAGGTCGAGAGCGGCAGCGACGTCCGTGAACAGAAATTCGTCGGGTCCCGCGGGAATTCCGTTTACGAAGCGGATGCCGCTGCGGCCGTCACACAGAAGAAACCAACGAACGAGGGAAACTCCGGAGGAGCGGATGCGGGCGAAGTCGGCGGCAACAACGTCACGCGCATGCGGAGACGCCAGGCCAGAATAACCCCAAGGGGAACGCCCGAAGTCGCAACCGTAGTCGAGCCAGGGGTAATTCACTGCGAGAAAGAATGAGGAGGAAGTCATGATTTCTGAGGCGCCAAAGAGCGTTCTTGAGATGATACGCCGGAAGGACTCGGGCGTATCTCGAGTACGCTGCCGGGTGGCCTCACGAGTCTGTGTGGCAAGTGCGTTGCCGGATTGGTGTGAGTTTGCTTTTTCATTTGTTTATCCGGGGAAGTTCCCATCCCAGTTAGGTTGCGAACTACCCTCCTTTTTGAGATGGCAGAGCGGGATTGCGTGAGCTTGTCGTTCGTTGACGGCTACGCGGGCGGGAGCAAATTTCGATGAGGCCTTTCGGTCATCCATTTTTCGTAGGGCCGGATGTGCAGAAAGCGGCTCTTGCGGCTGAGCTGCTTGAGGAAAGCCGGCTCGCTGGCCTGGTCGTACGCGCTTGATGGATTGCGGCGGCGTAATTCGACGCCAACATCAGCGGCCTGAACTTTCGGGCGGTCACTTAAGAAATCTCCGAAGGCGACGGCCTTGGGTAGTTTGAACTCCGCTCGTGGGTCTCGATTGATAGCCGCAATGCGGTCGGCCAACGTGGCAACGGCCTGTTCAACACTTTCCCGGCTGAGCCGAGGAAGTGTTGAGCCGGAAACAACTTCGCCGGATGCAGTGGTCAGCCATTGTTGACTGTCTGAGTTTTGATGTACGTAGCCTTGCAGCTGCAGAAGAGTGAGGATTTTGTTCGCGTCCTGTCGAGACAATTTCAGGGCTTCGGCCAAGTCGTGCGCGGTCCAGGTCAGGGCCCCACGAGTGTCTTTGAGAAAACTGAATACGGCTGCGGTAGGAACGGACGGCAGCGAATCGAGTTGCGGCTCTGCATCCGGAGTTAAAGGGGCGGACGGTTTTTTCTTGCGAATTGATTTCGCCATACTGGAGCGGATCGCAGTCAAAGGCTAGCAAGATCAATTCTGATGCGGGGCGACACCCGCACTTGCGGAGCGAAAGCTAGGATTGCATCTTAGCTTGTGCGGCGGAATTTACGGCCGACTGCGAGCAGTCCGACCCCAAGAAGCATCAGGCTGGCTGGTTCCGGCGCCGCAGTAATGCCTTGAATGTTGCCATCTTCGGTGAACACAGCGATCCCAGTGGGATTCAAATTGTCGAATTTGACTGCGTTCGCCGAAAAAGCTGCCGAGACATTGGCAAGATCCTCGAGTCCTGAGTAGCCCGAGCCCGTCGCAGGGGATGAACCGGCCGTGCACGGCAAACCCGTCATGTCCGTGCTGTTGCTATCTTGAGCCACGGCAAGATTGTTGCCGAAACTGCCACACATGAATACACCTGTGGGCGCCGAAGGATTCTCGAGATTGAGGGTTAAGCTTGAGTTACCGCCGAGCGCAATGATGTCAAGGACCCCGAAACTCGGACTAGCACCAGGCTCAAGAAAAGCAAATAAAGCCCCACTATAAGTTGTGCCGCCGATGGTGAACGTGGTGAGAGTAAATCCCTCGCAGTTATCTTGGGAACCACCGCCCACGAAGGTCGCTATGTTGGCAACGCAGGCAGTAAATCCAGTGTTGTCGCCATACGTCGAGCCTCCTCGGATGGGAACGGTGCTAGCCCGGCTCGGCGTAACGACAGCGGCGAAAAGAACTAAGAGTACGAAAATTTTTGCGGAGGCGCTGAAGAAACGCATGATACTCCTTAGTAGGGCGTAACCAGCTGGAGTGGTCGACCTCATGTAAAACTAATTTTCCCGCCTCATGACCTCGGGTGGGGACACAGACAACGATTTGATTCATGCGTGCACGCTGAGCGCCAAATATCACGAAGAGAACTTAAATGCCGTATCGCACACTAAGCCGCTCAAGAATCATTGTTTACCAGAACCCGTCCGGCAGCACAGCGCCAGGACGCATTTTCTTAGTGTGCAATTCTCTACCGTGTTTGCGCTTTCATTTTCCAATTGCTCGCCGTACGGGTCCGCCCGGAAACACGAGAAGGACAGAACCCTCATCCAGGTTTTACTAGATTGATCTGCTGGGCTACTCCTTTGGCCCTTAGCTCGATCTGTCTGAATCCTTTCTTGCCTGCATCCTTCTCTAAAGTGGACAGCAAGGAAAGAGCGGTCCGCTTGTCTCCTCCAAATAGCCCGATCTCTCCCTGCGCCAGCCGAGCTTCAAATTGCAGCCCGGGAATCCCAAGTTTCCTGGCATCCGAGACAACTGAATCTAACTCTTTCTTTCCTGCCGCGAGCTTTCCGGAGCGCATCTGTAGGCGCCCAGAAGTGATGGCCACGGCGAGTCTTACAGCTATGTCTTCGGGAGAGAGTTGACGGATGAGATCCATTTCCTGGGTGGCATCCTTTTCGCGACCAAGGTCAAGCAGAGCAGTCGCGACAAGATTTCGCGCTGCGCTTTCCATATCCTTGAATCCTTCAGCCTTGAATTCATCGGCAGCCTGCCGGGCAAGGACCTCAGCCTCTGCGGCTCTTCCCTCTTGCAGCCTGAGGCGACCAAGGGAGAGCCGTCCCAAAGCGACCGTCGATTTGTCGCCGATTTGTGTAGCGAGTCTCAGGCCGGTCTGATGGTCCTCGTCGGCGGCCGTCAGATCTCCTTGATCCAGCTTTGCGTCGCCCAAGGCATACAAGATCTGGGCCTGATCGCTCTTGTTGCCGGTCTCTTCCGCTCCTTGCACCGCTTGCTCGAAGTTCTGCAGCGCTGAAGATAGATCGCCCTGCAGCGAATAGATGAAACCGATGTTATGCTGCGCGCGAGCCACGCTACCCTTGTCCAGGATCGTCCGCGCTTGATCAAGGGATTGCCGGTAAAGCCGAAGAGCGACGGGGAATTTGCCTAAAGTCTGACTTACGGTGGCCAAGTTGTTTAGAAGCGTGATGGTCTGACCCCGGTCGTCGATCTCTTGCGCCACACCAAGAGCATCCTCATAGCTCTTCTGGGCTCCAGCCAAGTCGCCTTGATTCGCCAGGACGTTGCCGATGTTCGTGAGCGCGCCGGTGATGTCACGGCGCGAGCCGATCTTGCGCGCGAATTCCAGGGCTTGCCGGTGCTGCTCAAGACTTTGTTTCGGATCGCCCTGGGTGCCAGCGACCAAACCGAGAATCGTGAAGGCCCGTGCGACCAGAAGCAGATCGCCCACAGGTTTGGCGAGCTCGATGGATTGCCGGCACGCTACTTGTGCTCCCGGCGCTTCGCCGAGGAAAGCCATCGCACCACAAGCGCGCCAGAGCGCCTCGGCCTCGAGCAGACGGGATCCTTTCGCTCTCGCGACGTCGGCTCCACGCAATGCGGCTTGTTTCTCTTTGGAAAAGTCGGAGAGCGATTCCGCAGCTTCGGCTTCCTTGAGGTCCAAACGTGGATCCTTGCTAACGGGATCGGGCTGCTTGCGAAGCAGTTCGATCGTTTTCAGAGCGTCGTTGGCCTTGCCTGCGCGGATTTGTACGTCTGCTGAGCGAATTGCGTATTCGGGATTCTCGGGATATAGAGTCCACAAGGACCGGTAAAGATCGACGGCTTTGTCCCATTCGGACGAGATTTCCCGGAAGCGTGCTTCTACGAGCGTCTTGTCCTCTCTGCCCAGGTGCGAAGAAAGCTCGAATGCGGTTTTGGCTTCTTCCATTGCTTTTCCGTCGTAGCCCAGACCGCCCCATGCTTGGGCCAGGTAGGCGCGCGCCAGTGAAAAATTGGGATCGGCTACCGTTGCTTTTGTCAACGAATCCTTGGCTCCCAGCAGATCGAAATTCCTCAGTTTTCCTAACCCCTCAAAATAAAGCCGCGTCGCTTCGGGCGTGGAAGGCACGGCAGCCTGCAATTCCGTGGACTGCGACAGGTTGATCCCAGGAAGACCAAGCTTTGCGCGCAAAGTGGCTCCAAGACGCGCTGCAAGTTCGGGGAGAGCCAGTTCCGTACCCGTTTCGTTCATCGTGGCGAGCACCTCGCCGTTCTTCGCGTTCTGCAACTGCAGATTCAGCTGCACTCGGCCGCCCGCTGATTTGCCCGTATCGAAAAAAGCGCCAGACACGACATAGTCGCAATGCAGCGAGCGGCGCACCTTTTGAATCGTGTTCGCGGAGTAGCTCGCTTCGTTTGGAAGGGCAAGATCAATCTTCATGCGCGCCACAGACTCTCCCGGCGTGGGAACAACGAGATCGCCTGCCGCCAGCTCTGAAGCCAGCATGTCACTCAAGGAAGTGGATACCCAGTCTGACTCGGGAGTTGCCGTCTGATTTTTGAACCCCAACACCGCGACCGTAGGCCGAAGATTCTTTCTAGCGAACAGCCGATCGCTAAAAGCCCAAACTGTCAGGCCCACAGCCGCAGCGATCAGAACGACCACGACAGCATTCCAGATCTTTCTCGGTGATAGTGTGTGCGAGAGCGAAAAAGGCTTTCTCTGAGGGATGGGCGTTCTTGCGATTTCTGGTACGGAAGGATTTCCCCGGATGTGCTCGATGGCGTTTAGCATTTCCGGAATCCGATGCAGGATGGAATCGATCAGGCGAGGACCAAATGTTTCCGGAAATGGGCGTGAGCCCGTAGCGAGTTCATAAAGCACGACTCCAATCGAATAGATATCCGTTCGAACATCCGCATGTTCCCCGCGCAATTGCTCGGGCGCCATATAAGGCAGTGTCCCCACGACGCCCGTGGTGGCGAGGCTTTGTGTGACATCCAAATCGGACTGCAGAGTTCGCGCGAGTCCGAAATCGAGAATTTTTACCCTGCCGTCGAGAGTTTCACGAAGGTTTCCAGGTTTCAAATCACGATGAATGATGCCTTCAGCGTGTGCAGCGCGAAGGCCGTCGAGCAACTGCACGCCAAGAAGGAGTACTTCTTTTTCCGGAAGCGGGCCACTCCTGACTTTGTCAATAAAGCTTGTTCCCTGGACAAACTCCATCACAAGGAAGCTGGTTCCATGCTCAGTATCGAAGTCATGTACCGTTGCGATATTTGGGTGATTCAGTTTGGAGAGCGTGCGAGCTTCTCTGCGAAAACGAGCCAGGAATTCCTTGTCGCCAGCCAGCTCGGGCGATAGAACTTTTAGAGCGACATCCCGATCGAGCCTCTCGTCATGGGCCCGATAGACCACGCCCATACCGCCAGCGCCAATCTGCTCCAGGATTCGATAATGCGAGATTGTTTGACCAATCATAGACGGACGGAACCCAGGCGCGGTTCTTCATCCCGAATTGCTTTTTTGGAATCGCGAAATCGCATCATAGTACAAACCGCCGCTTCCGTACGCCTGGAAACTTTCCCCGAATGGCGCGGCTAGCGATCAGGGAACGAGTGGCGGGAGCGGAGCTTGCCTTTCTACGAGTGCATGGAAATTGAATGCCGCCGCGATTCCGATAGCTAGATTTCTTAGCCTACCGTTCCAAATTTGCGCGGTCCCAATTTCCGAGAATGGCGGCGGCTTCGTAGGTGCTCTGGCAAAAATCGAGCAGTAGCTTTTCGGGATAGGCGGACAGCCGGACGTCGTCGTACATCAGAAAGAATTCGTTTTTTTCTTTGCTGTAGAAAGCCTTGTCGGGCAGAACTCGATATTCCTTGAATCCCGCCGGCTCGGGCACAGCATAGGCGTAAAAGGCGGCGTCTTTTACGATCTCGCCGTCACCGGGCCAGAATCCCACGCTGCTGACTTCGTGTGAATAGGATTCTCTTGTAAGGAGGTCGGCGCCGGGACGCTGCGGCGCGCGTCTGCCGGAGAATCGCGTGACTGCCAGATCGAAACTGCCCCAGAAGAAATGGATGGGGCTGGCTTTGCCAATAAAGCGGGAGCGAAATTCGCGAAAAACGGTGTCGACGCTGACGAGAATTTGCCAGAAGCGATGGGCGTACTCGCCGTCGTAAGAAGAATGACTTTCGTCCACATCGAAGCGAACCGGGCGAGGGACTTCGACGGGCATGGGCCAGACTTTTACGTCGATGCCGAGTGAATGCAGCGCGTCCATGAGTTTCGAATAAAATTCGGCGACGGTACGAGGGATGAGGGGGAAAGTCCTGGTTTCGCCGCGAGTGGTCTCGATTTCCAGCGTGTGGGCGATGAAATCGAAGGTAATTTCGAAGACTCCGTTGGAGTAGGGAATCTGCGAAGAGGTTAAACCGCGCGCGCTTACATAGAGAGCTGTTGCCCAAAAATGGTTGATCGGGGGGCAAAGGGCCAGGCGGATCTTGCCCACGATTTGGGTCCACATGTGCAATGTGGCGTAGGTGTCCTTCCACTGAGCAAGAGGAAGAGCCGGCCAGGAGTCAGACTGTTTCATGGAAAGCTCCTTGCGTTCAGGAACGCGGGAAGGCGTGAACTAGTGGGCGATGGCGGGGAATTGGACGACTATTTTTGGAGAGTCGGAGTAGACGTTGATCGGGGGTTGGGCGAGATGGCGGGCTCGGAGGTTGCGTTGCACGCGGCGGCCCCACGTGCCGACAAAGGAGAAATTCAACACCCCGCCAACTACGGAGCTTGCGAGGGGGATGAGGCGGCCCACCCATTTTTCGGCGGCTTCCTGGCCGAATTTTACGGCAAGACGTTCGGCAATGCGCGGAGCCAGTTTTTCGACCACTTGTTTTTCGGCGAGGTCCTTGCCGAAATCGATTCCGGTGGCGGCAGCGGCGGCGAGCCAGAGTTCGCGGCGGTCGTCGGGGCCGGTCGCTTCAAATCCATAGAGAAGACAGAGCCGCTGGATCAGACGCAAGGTGATGATGGTAAGAAGACCCGCGTCGGGAACGAGCGTGATCATGCCGCCGAGGCCGAAGCCCGCACCTTCAGCGAGAGCCAGGCGCTGCGCATCGCGGATCATGATTGACGCGATGAAGTCGAGGCGTTCGATCGGAACTTGATGCATATTGCGAAAATCCGAAACGTGCAGGCGATGCCTGCGGGCGAGGTAGGCGCGAAAATCTTCGGGATCGATTTCGACGGAGCGCAGTCCGCGGAAAATTCCAAAGCG
>QHYO01000043.1 GCA_003224135.1 Acidobacteriota bacterium
CAATAACACTTTGCCTCAAAGCGGGGCTATTACGCCATTTACAGCGTTCGTTCCCCAGATTGTGCCGCCGGGGCCGCGAATGACCTCGATGCGATCTCCGTCTTCAAGTATCACATTCTGGAGTTTCCAATTGACGCCGGCGAAAAGGGGCCGTATAGACGTTTCTGCCATCGATCAGAACGAGTACGGATTTTGAAAAGCCACTACCGAATCCATGTATTCCGACAGCCCAGCTGCGGGAATCGATTCGCGCCACTTCAACTCCCGGCACCAGCCGAAGGATTTCCGGGACGCTGGTTGCTCCACATCGCCTGATATCGTCCTGTGTGAGGACATAGATGGCCGCTGCCGTTCGCCAAACTTCTTCTGGTTCTTTTGACGTTGTGGTCACCCGTAGATCGCCAAGCTGCTCAAGGCTTAGCTGCTTCAGGTCTCCAGCGATTGCTTGTGTGTTCCCAGGAACTTGCGCTTCAGAGTTTTCGAACGCCGCCGCAACAGAGAGACAAAGAGCAAGTGTACCGGCCGCGATGATGCGCTGAATGGCCGAAGCGTGAAATGCTAAACCTGGCGGTTTCAAATACCGGACACTTCTCCTTGTTAGGACAACCTCTGAGTGCGTTTCCTTCATTAGTAGTCCTGCGTGCAATGCAGTGGAAATTGCAAATCATCGGGGATTGCGGTCCCCAAACTGCAGAAGCAGTTGTGTGACCGGTGTGGTCAGTGACGTTTCACGCGCGGCTGCAAGCAGGTTGTATTTGTTGGACATCCAGCACGCGTGGGATAGACGCAATTCGTTAAAGCCCGCGTGGCGGAAGGCGTCAAACCGCTCAAGCTGTCAGGATCAAGCTCTATCCCATTCTGGACGCGTCAATTAAGCTTGCAATCTTATCTTCAGAGGTATGACAAACACTAGTATATGAAGCGTCATGCTTCGTGTGCGAAGCAGGCAACGAAGCATGACATCTGTCTCGTCGCGAAAGCATGCTCCTGCTTCGTATGCGAAGCATGCGGAGTCTCTTCAATGAGCAGACCCGCCTTTTTCCTACTCTAAATTCGCAGTTTGGTTACCACGCAAATTGATTTCATTTTTATGGAGGATACAAATGTATTCGAAAACGGAAGTCTGTTTCACGGTCATTCTGGCACTGACCATTTCGTGGCATCTCAATTCGAAGCAAGGAACTTCTCCCGTAGCTGTCCAAGGCAGTATTGTTACCGTTGCCGATGGCGGGCATCCACCACCGCCGCTACCTCCACCGCAGTACAAAAATAACTCAGAAGTGCTTCGTGCCGATGGCGGGCATCCACCACCGCCGCCGTGGCTCTCAAGCGCTTACCAAGTCAGCTAACCGACAAGAAGGGGAAGGCCTTTGAAGCCTTCCTCCTTCCATGCTACGATTTCTGTCAATTCAGGAAAGATGAAGCCGTACGAACTATTTCTGTGGCTTGCATGTGTGGCACTTGAGAGCCTGTTGTTGGTGCGTGGCTGGGTATCTGAGTGGTTTAGGAAGTATCCCTTCTTCTTTCTCTATTTGGCGTGCGTTTTCATCCAAGACATCTTTTTCCTGATGATTTATCTTTTCCATTTCAAGTACTACGCGCCCATCTATTGGTACGGAGAGTTCTTCAGCCTCGTGATCGGCTGCTGCGTCGCCTGGGAGATCTTTCGTTTAGTACTCGGGCGCTATCCCGGCGCAGGCCGTATGGCCCGTAACATGCTGCTCTTTGCGCTAATCATGGTTCTCACCAAGAGCCTCGGCGATGTTTGGAACGGTAGTGTGCCTTGGCCGGGCACGGCAATCGAGCTTGAACGGAATCTTCGGGCAATCCAAGCTCTGTCGCTGATCGTGCTGGCCTCGCTTAGCGCCTATTACGAGATTCCAATTGGGCGCAACGTTAAAGGAATTTTCATTGGATATGGTTTGTTTGTTGCGACGAGCGTGATGACCCTCACCTTGCGTGCTTCGCTCGGCGAGACATTTCAAGCAGCTTGGGTTTTCCTTCAGCCTTTTTGCTATGCGGCGGTACTGAGCCTATGGTCTGCGGCACTCTGGAGATATGAAGGTGCTCCGTTGCCCGAAGGACAACCAAAGATTGAGGAGGACTACCAGTCCGTCGCCCGCGTGACTAGGAAGGGTCTTCATCAGGCGCGCGCGTTTCTGGGCAAGGCCATGCGGCCATGAGCGGAGCGCTGATCTTACTTGCGATCGCGTTGTTGCTGATTGGACTGTTGGGCCTTCTTCTCCGCCGATCGGACTTCGCATCATCGCCAGACGCTTCTCCTCTGGTATCTGACGCTGCAGCGCCAAGTGCGTACCAGGCATTCGAAGAACGCCGCGGGGAACTACTGGATCGCATCTTCGGTCCTGATGATTGGGAATTTGTTTTGAACCATGCTCCAAAGCGTGTTCAACGGTTGTTCCTGCAGGAGCGTAAAGAGATCGCCTTCTACTGGCTTTCCCAAATACGAAGTCTCGCCAAAATTGCTATACGAATCCACATAGCCCACTCAAGAAAGTCAGCCGAACTCCGACCGGTGTTGGAGTTGAGGTTAGCGATTGACTACTTCATGATTCGGCTAAAGTGCTCGATCGTCGCAGCTATTCTATGGCTGGGAGGTCCGGTTGCACTGCGCAGGATGGTCAAACAGGTTGGTGGTCTTTCTGATGAGCTTGGTGGCATGCTTGAGCTTGCCTCGAAAAGGGATGCGCTGCAAAGTGAGACGAGAGTCCCGCGATGATGGAACCTTCTGAAGGGTCTAGTCCGAGCCTCGTCGAGGATGCCCTCCGGGATTTGCGGAATCGGACGCTAGCAAAGCTCGATGGCGATCTCGCCAGACTTGTGTACCTTGCTTCGACCCGCGACTACAACACGGGACGCTACGCGCACGATGGGCTGTCGTTTCGGTTCTCCAAATCGGTGGCAGAAACGGTTTTGGCTGCGGCGCACCGAGAGGCGTTTGCAAGCCTGGCTCTGAGTCCGCTGCGAGTTCTTGTGTCTCAGTTGGAACACTACATTCGATCCGGCTGGGTGCATCCGGATGAACTTGTCGGGGCGTGGAATAGCTCGGAAGCGTATCGAATCCTGCCGCCTGCAGCAGAAGATCCCTTGACTGTAAGGCTCTTTATCTCGAACGTTAAGATCGCTTTAGCAATTGTGGAGGCAGCCTGGCAGGAACCGCAGGTGCTTCAGGATCCACGATCCGCATCGCAACTGCCGTCACCTGCCCGATGATTTCCGCTTCTTGCTGCGGGAAGTGGCGGTGTGTACGGGACGATAGAGGATGAGGGATTAAGAGAAGTTCATCGCCTCTTGTCTCGCACCAGCAACACGCGTATCCAGTGCGGAGCTCGATGAAATAGATGGGGCGGTCGAACTCGGTCCGCCAGCGGCTTGCGTGAATGTCTCGCAAATTCTCGTCAATGAGGACGAAGCTTCCGGGCCGAAGCAGCGGGTACATGGTGAAATCCTCTAACCCGATATAGCCGTACTGGCCGCGCCTAATATCCAGCTGTCGGATCAGAGAAATAGGAACTTCTCCCCAAACCTGTACCATGCGTGATAACAAATTCGTTTCTTCAACCCGGAAGCCAGGATCAAAACGTACCGGAAAGTTGACCGTTCTCGCCGCGTCGGTCTCCTCCAGATTAATCAGATGCGTGTGTTGTGGCGGAGTTTCAATTTGGTATTTTTCAAGCAAGCTCTGATTAATACCGAACATCGGAAGCAGATCGGAAACTCTCACGCGATAAACGGCGCTCAGGCTGAATAGTTTATGAATGCTCGGTACGGAGTTTGTGTTCTCAAGCCTTGTGAGCCAATTGTTTGACACGAAGAACTCAGGGTTTCCCTGTGCCTCTGCGATCTTCTGACTCTGTTCTTCGACTTCGCGCACCGTAATGCCCAAGCGTGCGCGCAGTTCCTTTAATTTTTTGCCTGGGCTCATATATACGATGTTCAGTCCGAATCATAGCGCGCGAAAGTCTACTAGAACAGTCTAGAAGCAATCGGTACGCTTATAGACCGTAGCTGGTCATGAGAGCTTGTTAATGACCTTGCTTCCTATCGGAAGCAACATCCTCTATTTCGACCCCCTAAAAGCGTGCCTTGGCAGAATTAGCGGGCGAGGCAGGCGGTCGTCAATTGCAGCAGCTCCGCCGCCGACGCAATAATCGGCCCGGTACGACGGAGAGTTCCGGACGGCCCGAAGGGGAATATGCATATGACCATGCGAGAAGGAGAACGCTGGATTTGTTCGAATCCAACGTGCAGATGCGAAGTTCTAGTGGTGCTTTCAGCGGGTGGTGGCGATGGCACAAACCCCAGGTGTTCTTGCGGCTTTGCCATGAGGAAGCGTTATACAGCGCCGAAACTAAGACTCCTCGAGGCCAAGGATTTGGATGAAAAGTTTTACTCGGAGGTCTCGTAAGCCTCTTTTCGAGGAATTAGGTAATTTTTTGATTGTCGTGCGAGGACCAAATGTCGGGCCATTTTTTAACTCTCTCCCTTCCGGTTACGTTCATACTTTTTGTGTGCGGCGCACTCCTTCTTTACGACTCGATCTTGAATTCGACCCCTCTCCAGGGTGCCGAAGTCATTGGCGGAGCTTCGCTTCTTGCCCTCGGTTTGATCGCCGGTTATCCCCAGGTGCGTCTAGCGCTCAGGTGGATGCACGCTGCTCGGGCTGACCACAATCGAAACCCATAGCACAAGATCAGAACCTCTCGCGGTGCTTTCCGGTCCGGTCGTCCAAGGGCAGGCTCTTAGAGCCCGAGAAATCCAAAGTACTTGTTTGCTTTCATGACGATTGAGGGCTGAGCCGATGCTTCTGATGTCGCGTGCGCGCCGCTCAGCTTCGTATTCGAAGCAAAATGTGTTCAGATTCGGCTGCCTGTTATCTAAATGAGACCGTGAACCGCGAGGAAGAACCGTCGCCACAGTCCACGGCACCTTGAAGAATTGATCACGGGTGTGCGTAAGGGTCTTGCCGCCGGAAGTGCCTTAGATGCTCGACAGGCTGAACTCCGTGGAGACGCCAGAGTGGTTGTAAGAGCCGAACTTGGGAGCGACCACTACTCTCAGCGCGGGCAGGAGCAGACGCGCTCCCGGCTCCGCCACATCGAACGCCGCGAATGGTGGCTCTGGGCGACGGCCGTCATGATCACGCTTTTGCTGACGGCGGGTATTCTTTCTTTCCTCCCGATGTTGTTGCAGTCAAACGAGCGCTCCGATTATTTCTTCACGTTGCGGCGAGCGATGTGGGGCCTGCTGGGGATGGTGTTGCTTTTTGATGTGTACACGGTCTATCAGCAACTTCAGATCCACCGTATGCGCAGGCGCTTATTCGAGAGAGAGGAACTGTTCCGCCTCATTAGCGACAATGCGGCCGACATGATCGCCGTTGTAGACATGGACGGAAATCGAATTTATAACAGCCAATCCTACAGCAGGGTGCTTGGCTACGACGAAGAGGAGCTGAAGCATTCGTCGTCGTTCGAACAGGTTCATCCTGACGATCGCGAAATGGTCCGGAGGGCCGCGGAAGATGCGCGGCGGAGTGGCGTTGGCAGAACCCTTGAATATCGTATCCGGCACAAAGACGGGAGCTGGCGCGTTCTAGAATCCACGGCCAGTGTAATTCGGACGCCGCGCGGCGAACCTCAAAAGTTAGTGATCGTAAACCGCGATATAACGGAAAGAAAGAAAGCGGCAGAATCTCTTCGTCAATCGGAATCTGGATTTCGGTCCATGGTCGAGGACGCACCATACGGCATCTTCCGTTGCCATTCGAACGGCAAACTTCTCAGCGCGAATCCGGCATTTCAACGAATGCTGCGGTACGACCATCCCGACGAACTGCTGCAGACGAACCTTGTCGAAGATGTTTTCGAAAGTCCTTCGGAGTTCGAGAGGTTGAAGAATCTCGTGGACGACGGAAAGGAATTCAAGGATGTCGCGGTTGAACTGAGGCGAAAAGACGGAAACAAAATCGCCGTCCGTTGCAGAGGTCGAAGTGTCACCGACCCTGAGGGCTTGCCCAGCTTAGACGTATTTGCAGAGGTCGTGACCGAGAAGCGAATTCTGGAGCGCCAACTGCAAATGGCCGCCAAAATGGAAGCGGTCGGGCGGCTTTCGGGTGGAGTCGCTCACGATTTCAATAACCTGCTCGGCGTGATCATCGGGTACAGCCAGTTGTTCAAGCGGAAATTGGATCCGCAGAGTCCTCTGCGCGAACACGCCGAGGAAATTGAAAAAGCGGGCCAGCGCGCCGCGGCGCTTACCCGGCAACTGCTTGCTTTCAGCCGCCAGCAGGTACTTACGCCTGCCGTTTTGAATCTGAACGACTTGGTTGCCGACATGTTGAAAATGCTTCCGAGGCTTATTGGCGAGGACATTGCGGTAAGCACTTCGTTGGCTGCAGACCTTGGGCGAGTCAAGGCCGATCACGGGCAGATCGAACAGGTGATCATGAATCTGGCGGTCAATGCGCGTGACGCAATGCCGTCGGGTGGGCAACTGCGTATAGAAACGGCCAACAGGGAACTCGACCAAGGCTACGTCCGGCATCACCCTGGTGCCAGGCCCGGTCAATATGTCATGTTGTCCGTTGCCGATTCCGGAACGGGAATCGACGCGGAAACACTCGCGCATATCTTCGAACCCTTCTTCACGACCAAGGAATTGGGAAAAGGAACCGGTCTGGGTCTCGCCACAGTGTACGGAGTGGTGAAGCAGAGCGAAGGCTACGTATGGGTGGACAGTGAACCCGGCAAGGGAGCTTCGTTCCAGATTTTCTTGCCAAGGGTGGAAGAGGAGCAGACCGCTCAGCTTCCCATAAGGGCACAGGATGGCCAGGGCGCTGGAGCATCGCAAACGATTTTGTTGGTAGAGGATTCCGAACCGTTACGAAAGCTGACGCGGTCGTTTCTCGAGTCGCACGGATTTGATGTCCTAGTTGCCCAGAACGGAGAGGAAGCCATCGACGTCGAAGCCCGCTCCTCCAAAAAAATTCACCTGCTGGTAACGGACGTCGTGATGCCAGGCATCAACGGAAGGGTTCTAGCGGAGCGGCTGCACTTGAAACAGCGCGAGATGAAAGTTTTATACATCTCAGGCTATACGGACAGTTTCATCGCAAGTCACGGAGTGCTCGAACGAGGCATGACATTGCTGAACAAACCTTATACCGAGGATGAATTAGTCCAGAAGGTTCGAGAGACATTACGGCGAGGCGCAGGCGAAGGCAACGACGAGAGTCTTCCGGCAAGAAGTCAGGGACGACCGCCGGAGAAGTGCTAAGGGGCGCTCACAAATGAATACGATCCTGGTTGTGGACGATGACGAGGCAATGCGGCGCCTGATATAGCTAGATCCAGTCGATGTTGTGACGACAACGAAGAACGTAGGAGCAGCAGCTTCCTGTGCGCATGCGGAGTTGCGATCAATGAGGGATCCTGCATCGAAGTACACTTGCAATTCGGTGGAGGGTCCGACGATCACATGGGCAAAGCAACGATCATTCGCTCTGAGTGGAACGAACGCATCCTCGATATGTGCGCCGGTCTAGCGAAACAATTTGAAATTGTGTGTTGCGCTAGTGGTGCGCCAAACAGTCATGGCCGCTCCTTCGTCTAGCCTCAGGAATTGGTTCAGCTGAGTGTCGAAGCCGCAATTTCAACGCGGTTGCGTCCAGCCCTTTTCGCAGAATAGAGAGCTGCGTCCGCCCGGCTGACCAAATCATTGAAAGCAGGCTTTGCCTGTCCGGCTTCGAAGCCGGCTATTCCGAAGCTCGCGGTGGCCAATATGTTGCAGCCGCCGAAGTTGAGGGGAGTGGTTTCGAATTCCGCGCGAACGCGCTCCATTGCTTTTTCTACGTCCTTTGCGGTTGAATGCGTCATGACCATCATGAATTCCTCACCGCCGTGTCTCCCACAGATATCGCTGCGTCGTGTGTGAGCTTTAAGAACTTTGGCAAATGTTTTCAGGACCTCATCCCCGGCGTTGTGTCCGAAGGTATCGTTGACCTGCTTAAAGCGGTCCAGATCGGCGACAATAACCCAGAGAGAATAATCATGTCTGGTAGCACCGCTAACTTCACGCGTTCCCCAGTCCTCGATGGCACGCCGGTTCGGCAAACCAGTCAAGGCATCGGTCAGCGCGAGCCTTTCGAGCTTCTTGTTTTTGGCCTCGATCTGCCTGTGAAGAATGGCTTTGTGAGGTAATCATCCGCTCCGGCCCGAAGCCCTTCCACAACGCTGGCTTTGTCCGTCTTGGCCGTCAACATGATGATGTGAGTGTAGAAGTCTGAGGAAATGGCGCGCATGCGGCGGCAGATCTCCACACCATTCAGATCGGGCATCATCCAGTCCATAATGACCAGAGAAGGACGATGTTTCGAAAACAGTACGACTGCCTGTTGCCCCGTTGTGGCGAAGATCAGGGAGTAAGGCTGTCCGAAGAGTGCTTGTTCTACGCTCTTGCGTGCGACAGATGAATCGTCGACGATCAATATCTTCATTGCCGATTCCGTTGCGCGCACCGATTCTTCGTTGCGAACGGAGAGTTCGCCCTCACGCCGGTCGCGTCGTTCGGGGAACGCGAGTGTCGGAATTCCTGGGATCGCTATGCTTGCCATAAACTTGATCTCTCCTCAGGTGGTCTGTTTCTTCATAGCGGGTAATTGCAATCGCGCCACCAATTGGCTTCTATAGCTATTTCAAGCGTTTGCAATGGGATACGAATACCCTGGCGATCGGACCCTCACTGCATGACTGCCTCGAAACCAGACACGGTGCCTGGAACTGAGGCAATCGAAGCCGACACGAGTTAGTGAGTTGAGATTGCCAAAAACTGACCTACATCGTTGATTAGGCTGAGATTGCGAAGCGAGCGTCGATAGCTCGAACCGCTGGCATGAATATTGCATGTCTAGGTTCAGCAGGTGGAAAGCACACTCTTAAAATGCCGGCTACTGGAATGGAAAAACAAAATGGATTGTGCTGCCAGAGAGGGAATTCAATTTTCGGACAGCAACGGGGTCCGTAGATTACCGGCTGCCAAGGGTTCGAAGAAACCGACGATTCTAGTAGTCGACGATGAAGTTGCTTCGGGCCAAGTGTTATCGGTGACACTCAAGCTTGCCGGATTTCGGTCTTCGTTTGTCTCTTCGGGTGAACAGGCGCTTGGAATTCTAGCAGGCAGTCACCTGGACGCAGTACTTTCCGATCTGAAAATGCCTGGCTTCAGCGAACTGGAGCTATTGACCAGAATTCGACGCGACTATCCATCGCTTGCGTTTCTTTTGTTGGTGGGACGTAACGATGCCCCTATTGGTGCCCAGGCGATCAAGGACGGAGCAGACGACTATCTCCTAAAGCCCGTCGAGGCGAAAGATGTATTGAGGAATCTACGACGGGCCTTGGACAGGAAACGGGTTGAACAGGAAGCGCTCGAGTTGCAACAACGGCTCGAGCAATTGGTGTTTGAACGAACCGCGCAACTGACCTCCGCTCTCCAGAACGCTGATGAGAGCTACGAAAATACTTTGCTCGCGTTGGGGGCGGCGCTGGACCTGCGAGATGGACGGACCGACCATTCCCGGCGAGTTTGTGAGTACGCGCTCGAAATCGCCAGGCGCATGGGTTGCTCGGAAGTTCAGCTGAAGAGCCTTAGTCAGAGCGCCCTTTTACACGATATCGGGACGTCGGCTATCCCAGACTCAATTCTCTCGAAGCGCGGCAAGCTCACGCCTGAAGAGTGCAACACAATGCGAGGTCACGTGCAGATCGGATATGACCTGGTGAGCCGCATCCCGTTTCTCCGCGACGCGGCGGACCTCGTGCTGAGCCACCACGAACGGTACGACGGAACCGGCTAGCCCCGAGGCCTGCAAGGAGAACAGATCCCGTTGAGTGCGAGGATTTTCGCAGTCGCGGACGCGTTTGATGCCATGACTTCGCCGCGGCCCTATCAGGCCACGAGGCGCGTATCGCAGGCAATCGAGGAGATTGCTCTAAAGACCGGTCGGCAATTTGATCCACAAGTCGTTCACACGTTTCTTGGCATACCCACAGAAGTCCTGAAAGAGATACACGGAGAACAAAAGGAACGAACGTACGGTAGACCTGCCGCTAGACAGACGGAAATGGAAACGTCCAGACGCTTCGGGGTTCCTGTCGCGGCTTGTGGTTAGCCGACGCCGCTGTTTTCCAAGTCGCTGTCTGCGAGGATGCGATAGAGCTTAGCGCGGCTTATGCCCAGGAGCTCCGCCGCACGCACCTTGTTCCCGGCAAGACTTTCGAGGACGCGACATACATGTGCCCTCTCGACTTCGTCGAGAGTGGCGACGGTTCCTTCGGGACTGATTTCGGACGGTTCTGTATGACGGATGTATTCGGGCAGATCTTCAATGTCTACCGCTTCACCGTCGGTCATCATGCAGGCGTTTCCCAGGACGTTTTCAAGCTCGCGAATATTTCCTGGCCAAGGATAGCGGGAAAGAAGCGACTGCGCCCGGCGTGTAATTCCGCGCACCGGCTTCCCATACTGCGCAGCGAAGCGTTTAATGAAGTGCTGTTGAAGCATAGGCAAATCCTCCTTCCGTTCAAGGAGAGTCGGCAAGGTGATGTGAACCATGGATAACCGGTAGAAGAGGTCTTCCCGAAAACGCTGTTCCTTGATCATTGCGCGGAGGTCCCTGTGCGTTGCTGCGATCACTCTGACATCGACGCGGCGGACGGAGGGAGAACCGACACGCTGGATTTCCTGATTTTGCAGCACTCGGAGAAGCTTCGCTTGCGCAGCGGGGGATAGTTCGCCGACTTCATCCAGGAGAACCGTTCCGCCGTTCGCCGTTTCAAAGATTCCGGCGCGGTCCTGAACGGCACCCGTAAAGGCACCCTTCACGTGACCAAACAGCTCGCTTTCCGCAAGCGTCTCGACCAGAGCGGAACAATTGCAGGCAACAAACGGGCCTGACGCCACAGGGCTCATTTCATGAAGCGCCTTTGCGGCAAGTTCCTTGCCCGTCCCGGTCTCGCCGGTAATCAGAACAGTTCTGAAATGTTGCGCGACACGGCGTATTCGGCGAAACGTCTCGAGCATCGGAGCGCTTCGTCCAACCATTGCCGCAAATTGGTATTTGTCAAGGAGGGCGTTCTCTAGCTCGAGGCAGTGCTGTCGATTGCGTAATTCCGAGAGTAGGGAATCCACCCGTTCCTGCAGCTTCTCAGCTTGGACTGGCTTGTTCAGGTAGTCACAGGCCCCTTTCTGGATTGCTTCGACGGCCGATTCAGAGCTGTAGTGTCCGGTGAGAAGGATAACTTCGATGGCAGGGTCGAAATCGACGATCCTTTGAAGAAGATCCATGCCACTCATGCCAGGCATAACCAAGTCTACGATGACCAATTGAGGGTGCTTTGCGTGAACGAGATTGAGGCCAGTCTGCGAGTCCGGGCTGGTGAAAACGACAACATTGTCCTGCGAAAGCAAAGTGGCGATGAATTTAAGATGTTGTTCATCGTCGTCGATTGCGACTACTCGGAGGGCAAGATCGGAATTGTTCTCGTGATCAACTCGATGCATCGGACGCTCCGCGACACAATCAACAGATTCTAGGTCCGCCATGAATTAAAGACAGTGACTTATCGCCTGAACATCATAGGTGGACTGCGCAACGACATTGGCAAGCGCCTCGCCGGATCGTCGGCGATCTTTTTTCCAGCCTAGTCCTAATTCCCGATAGTCCAAATCGGATCGATAAAGCCTTAGCATGACCGTGGCTTGGGATTGCAGCTCACGTGCGTCTTGCTTCGTATATGAAGCAAGACCCAGTTTGCCTCATGGCAAGACTTGATACCGAGTATCTTTTAAAGAAGATATTTTATTACCTCACTAGAACTACATGCACCGCGATGAGGCACGGCGCCACGTAGGATGAGCGGCCCGGCGATTTACTCTGAGCAGATTGGAGTGCGAATGCCGACCCGCAGATGGCCTCGACTCGACGCGAATTCCTATTGAATGAAGAAACTCGACCGCCTGGATTGGGCGGAAGGCTTAACACTGTCCACGTTCGGAGTTCGCGCCGGAGTACGTGTCAACGTCTTGGGAGTGCTGCCGCGCGTTCTTCCCCTGCTCCCTCCTGGGTGGAAGAAGTCTCACAGAGTCATCGTCGAGCGATTGTATTCCTTGGTGATGGCACAAGGTTGCGAGCGCGCCGGAGTGCGCCGTCTACACGTGCTCTATGCAGACAGCACGCGGATAGCGCGGGACGCCGCGTTGAACCGGGTGCTGGCAACGTTGGAGACAGATCTCCACCGCTACACCGCGGAAGCGACGTCCGATATGACCTTCCTGCACGCCGGGGTGGTTGGCTGGCAGGGAAGTGCGATCATGTTCCCCGGCCGCAGCCTCAGCGGCAAGACAACGCTAGTCAGAGAAATGCTGCGCCTCGGCGCAACGTACTATTCCGACGAGTTCGCTGTTGTGGATAGCTCTGGCTTGGTGCATCCGTTCGCGCGCCCTCTGGGAATCCGGGAAGACTCTTCCTATGCGCAGACCAAATACTCGGCCGAAGAATTGGGAGCGACATCGGGTGTCAAACCGCTGCCCATGGGCATGGCAGTGATCTGCAAGTACGAGGCGGGGGCGCAGTGGCAGCCGGCTCCGCTTTCTCAAGGTCAAGGAGCACTGGAGTTACTGGCCAATAGCGTCGCAGTTCGAAGCCAACCGGACCAGACTCTCAGGAGGCTCCAGAAGCTTGTCAGACACACGGTCTTCATCCAAGGGACGCGCGGTGAGGCCCACCAAGCAGCCGCGTCCATCCTGAACCTATCGTGCGCGCATAAATGACTGGAGACAGTATGAAAGAACGGCAATTTCCTCGGGCTCGTCTGGATTGCCTCTCGCGAGAATTCGGCGAAGAGGTCCTGGTCTACGACCTGCAACGCGATGTGGGCCACTGCTTGAATTCGACGGCGGCGGCCATCTGGAAGCTATGCGACGGCAACAATAGTCCATCGCAGATCACAAGGGCGTTTTCGAGGCAGCTGTCAGCGCGAGTGGACGAATCCGTCGTGCGGCTGGCCCTGGACCAGTTGGCGAATGCCAATCTGCTCGTTGAACCGAAAGTGCCGGTTGAGTATCTTTCGCGTCGCGTTGCTGTACGAAGGATTGGTTTAGCTGCAGCGATCGCTTTGCCTCTGGTGACTTCCATTGTGGCGCCCATGCCTGCCCAGGCAGCGTCATGCTCGCATAACGGCCAGCCATGCGCCAACAATGCAATGTGCTGCTCGGGCGTTTGCGTTCCCGTTTTGGGCCATTGTCTCGGTGGTTGAGCCTTTCTCGGCAGGTAGCCCATCACGCATCCTCCAAATCCCACCGCCTCTGATTTCAATCTGACCTATCGCGGCCGTGCGTTCATATGATCCTTTCCTCCTCAGTTTATCGGTTATATTCGCGATCGGCATTTCGTTGGGTGCGATTTGGCAGACGTTTCGGTTTCGCGAAGAGACCAAGAATTCCGCAAAATGGAAAGTTGCTGGCGCGGTGATGGGTGCGGATCTCGATTGCAAACCTACGGCAGAGGGTAGTTCTCTAAGGAAGGGAATTAGTCTGTGCAAAAATTCGTGCCGGTCTCGAAACACGCTTCGACTGAAAAACGGGAACTGAAACACGAGGGGACCTAGCTTTTGGCCCGGGAAGGTTTGATGCGAAGCTTCTCTTCGATGGAAAGGACTTCCGGGCGGATGGAAAGACAGCTGCTACTTTGATTCCGCCAGCCTGCCATCGTCCGCGATTATGAAAGGTCTGACCCTGTTGGTATGATGCATATGAATCGCTCGGATATCTGCGAACTCGGCGTGCGCAAGCGGGCGTGAATTATTTTAATTCGTTGGCTTTCTTGACCATCCGGAGTAGCTATGAACGGATTTTGGGAACGAGTAGCTATTGCTTTTCGGTTTTTCTTTTCAATTTTGTTCCACGGTGACATTCCCAGCGACATCGTAGAAAAGCCGGTTCAGCCTGCTGGCCCGGCTTCGCACATGCCAGCTGCAGCTCAAGCTTCCGCCTCTCGTCCGAAGGAGACGGAGCGGCCAGCTTCGCAAGCATTTGATCGCGCCGTGCAGATGCTTGCGCTGCTACAACGAGACGGGCGGCTCATCGATTTCCTGGCAGAGAACATCTCCCCGTATCCCGACGCGCAGCTTGGAGCCGCTGTGCGTACGATCCACGAAGCTTGCCGCAAGGTGCTCGAACATTATGTAAAGCTCGAGCCGATTCTGAACTCCGAAGAGGATCAACCGGTGACCGTGCAAGGCGGTTTCGATCCGGCAGCCATCAAATTGCTGGGCAATGTAACGGGCGAGCCGCCGATTCGCGGTGAATCTGCCGCCGTTGCCCCAGGGTTCCGGCCGGATGGTGATTGCGCCGGCTGAGGTGGAACTTTCATAGTGGCAGCGCCACATCTGCCAGACAGATGTGGACTCGAACAGGAGATTTTCGTTGGTGGCCAAATACATTATCGGTATCGACCTAGGGACTACAAATTCGGCGCTGGCGCGCTGCGACGCCGCGGCTGCCGAACAGAAAGCTCAAATCGAGGTCCGCAGCATTCCGCAGCTTGTGAATCCAAACGAATTGGCGGAACGCACTTTACTGCCATCGTTTCTCTACATCCCGGGCGAATTCGATTTTCCCAAAGGCAGCCTAGCCTTGCCATGGGAACCCGAACCGAAGCTGGTGATAGGCGAACTGGCGCGCAAACGTGGCGCGGAGAGTCCCAACCGCCTGGTGGCCTCCGCCAAATCCTGGCTTTCTTACGCTGCTGTGAACCGCACTGCGCCGATCTTGCCTTGGCAAGCGCCCGAGGAGGTGCCCAAGCTATCGCCGGTCGAAGCGTCATCGAAGTTCTTGCAGTACTTGCGCACTGTGTGGGATAGCGGCGAGGCGGGGGAGCAAGGGCAATTCGCTCTTGCGGAACAGGACGTACTCCTCACGGTGCCCGCTTCCTTCGACGAAGAAGCCCGCGAGCTGACAAGGCGAGCTGCTGAACAAGCCGGTTATGACCATGTCACGCTGCTCGAAGAACCTCAGGCCGCCTTCTACGCATGGCTGGAAAGTCAGGGCGATGCCTGGCGCCACCGCATCAGAGTCGGCAACCTCGTTCTGGTGTGCGATATCGGCGGCGGAACGACTGATTTCAGCCTCATTATGGTTTCAGAAGAGAGTGGCGAACTGACGTTGAAACGCGTCGCCGTCGGTGACCACATCCTGCTGGGCGGCGACAACATGGACTTGGCGCTGGCGCGCTTTCTGCAGCAGCGCCTGGAAGCCTCGGGCAATCGCATCGACATGTGGCAGTTGCAGGGACTGTGGCATCAGTGCCGAATGGCCAAGGAAAAGCTGTCACATTGTTGGGAAAGGGGACGAAACTCGTCGGTGGCACCATTAAGACGGAACTGGCGCGCGACGACCTCAATCAGATCCTGGTAGAAGGATTTTTTCCAAAAGTTGCAAGCCACGAACTACCTGGCCGCCAGCGCCGTGTTGGCTTTCAGGAGTTAGGCCTGCCGTACGCGGCCGATCCCGCCATCACCAAGCACCTGGCGCGTTTTCTCTCGGAGCAGGTTCGCAACAGTCCCGAGGCAGCGGGCATCCGCCGCGGCGGCAGCGGATTCGCCTGTCCCACGCATATCCTGTTCAACGGCGGAGTGCTGAATGCGGCGGTGCTGCGCGACCGCGTAGTCGAAGTGCTGAACAGCTGGTTGCGACAAGAGGGATTTGAGGCGCTCGGGGCGGAGCAGATCCTGGAAGCTCCCGACTTGGAGCACGCCGTTGCGCGCGGCGCGGCCTATTACGGGAAGGCGCGTCGCGGTCGCGGCGTGCGTATCCGCAGTGGTGCTTCGCGCACATATTACATCG
>QHYO01000345.1 GCA_003224135.1 Acidobacteriota bacterium
CGTCTTCAAACTAGCAGAGAGCTTTTCGCAGCTGACCGCCACTTCCGCCGGTCTGGTGATTATTGTTTTGTGTTTGCCCTTGCTTAATTTGATTAGAAAGCTGAGCTAAGCAAAATAGGATTCGTGCCAGAAAAGATGCCACTAACCGACGAGCAAAAACGGGAGCGGATTGTGCGGCGGATTGCGCGGGAGTTGCGCGATGGTTACTACGTGAATCTGGGCATCGGGATACCTACGCTGGTGGCAAATCATGTGCCGTCGGGGATGGAAGTGATTCTGCAATCGGAGAACGGAATGCTGGGAGTGGGGCCGTATCCGCTGGATTCGGAAGTCGACGCGGATTTGATTAATGCGGGGAAAGAGACGATCAGCGAGCTGGCGGGAAGCTGCTATTTCTCGTCAGCGGATTCCTTTGGAATGATTCGCGGCGGACACGTGGATTTGACGGTGCTGGGCGCGCTACAGGTAGACGAGAAAGGAACGCTGGCCAACTGGGCCGTACCGGGGAAAATGTTGAAGGGAATGGGCGGCGCGATGGATCTGGTAGCGGGCGCGAAGCGCGTGTTTGTGGCGATGGAGCACGCGACGAAAGACGGTAAGCCGAAGATTTTAAGGAAATGTTCGTTGCCGCTGACGGGCGTGGAAGTGGTGGACTATGTCGTGACGGAGTTTGCGGTGATGGAAGTCACTCCGGATGGATTGGTACTGCGAGAGATCGCAGCAGATACGACGGTTGAACAGGTGCAGGCGTTGACGGAGCCGAAGTTGTTACTCGCTGCGGGCGGACCGAAATTGATGTAGTGAGAACCATGGAGTTGCGACGGCGTTTCTCCTGCCATCTTCGCAATCGCAACCCTTCTCAGAATGACAATTTGTGTGCTGCGAGACCTGAGGGTCGGCCACGACAAAGGCAGGAATCAGGAGCTGAGGCGGCGGGCGGTGGCGAAGGAATATTGAAAGCCGGAAATGGTGGTGAGGGCGGCAACCAGATAGGCGAGCAGGCGATTGATCTCGGGAAGGGCCGGGCTGCTGTAGGCTGCCGCGAGCACCGCGGCGAAAACAAGGACAATCTGAAAAAAGGTGGTCGCTTTTCCGAGCAGGCTGGGCGGAAAAGGGCGATAGCCTGAAATCAAAATAATTACCGCGGCAACCATGAGCATCAGGATGTCGCGACTCAAGACCATGATGGTGAGCCACCAAGGGATTTTTTTCTCCATCGCAAGAATCACGAATGAAGAAGAGAGCAGAAGTTTGTCGGCGATGGGGTCGAGGTACGCTCCGATGGAGGATTTTTGATTGAGCTTGCGCGCGAGCAATCCGTCGATGCCGTCAGACAGTCCGGCGAGAACGAGAATCAGCAAGGCCCAGCGGTAGTGTTCGTAGACAATCAGAATGAGAAACAGCGGCAAAAAGCCGAGCCGGAGAAGAGTGATTTGGTTTGGAACGGTCCAGATGCGGCCTTTCATTTGGAGATGAGGATAGCGCAGATTGCAGGGATTGTCGCAGCGCCGCGATCACCAGTAGTGGTCATCAGTGCGGGAGAGTCGCAGTTCCTATGAATGTGACCTTAGACGAGTGCGTCGAACAACCTCGATCTCGAATACCGCTGGCCACCGCTTCCCGGTGACGAAGATCCGGTCGTGCTGTGGATCGTAAGCAATTCCATTGAGAACCGATTCGGCGTCGATCCTTTGATTGGAAGGCAGCAAGCCTGTGAGATCGATCCATGCGATCACATGTCCATCCTGTGGCGAAATCCGCGCGATCATCTCTGAGTGCCAGACATTTGCATAAATCTCGCCTTTGATGAACTCGAGTTCATTGAGCTGGTTGATGATTTTGGTGCCGTCTTTTACAAGGATGTGACGGGTTTCCCGAAAGGTATTGGGGTCGCGAAAGCGTAGCGTAGCCGTGCCATCGCTGGTGATGAGCTCTTTCGTGGTACGAGTCATGCCCCACCCCTCTCCCTTATACGTGAACTGCTTCACGGGCTGCAGGTTGAATCGGTCGTAGACGAAACAGACATGCGACTTCCATGTCCACTCGTAAACATTCGGTCCCCAGTCGACGATTCCCTCACCGAAATATTCAGACGGAAGGTCGTGACGCAGCAATGTCCTACCTGTTTCCGGCGCGATAGCCATCACAGCAGAGCGTCCATTGATGCCGCTACCCTCGTAAAATATTCCATCGAGATAGAAGAACCCTTCTGTATAACTGTCGGTCGAATGAGGGTAAGTGGCCACGACCTTGTAGCTGTAAACGGGTGCGGCATTCGCATAGCCGCTGCTAAGCAAAGAGATAATAAATGTGAGTCTCAGGCAAAGCCCGCGGAGGTAGTGGGTTCTAACGAGCATAGTTTTTCAAATAGATGTTGGGGCGGCCGACTTTGCGGGCGAAAACTTCGGAGAGCGACGGAATAGAGCCCGAAGATTCATCGAGAGCGATGCGCTCCACGCGGTTCATCGGGAAGAAGAGGGTTGGAAGGCCCGTGCGCTCCTGATCAGGGCCGTTGATCTGGTTGACGAAATGATCGAAGGAGTTGAGATCGATGCCGCGAATGGTGATTCCCGCCGGGTTGATGGAGAGAAGTTCACCCCACAGTTTTTCCTTAGGGGTATGCAAGCTGACGATGATGATGGAATGCGGGTTCATGATTTTACATTCTCAGCGTAGCGCATTTCGCGGCGCGTTTCAGGAATGCGAGACCAAGCATGCGCGAAGAGTGACTCTTACGGCCCCACTGCTGCTGTTGCTCAGCAGGGCTGTTCAAAAGGCCGCACGCCGGAAGCTTCCAAATGACGCGGACACATCGGGTGGCTGAGCCGCCACTATCGTCCGGGGAGCGGATCATGAAAGTGTAAAACCATCAGGACAAAACTCGCGGCCACGGCGATTCCCGCAAGCCAACCCATCGCGTAAGCGCGGCGACGTTCAATGACATTCATAGGCTGACGGTCCGTAAACAGCTTTCCGATCACGAAACCTGAGGCCAGGCCTGCGAAATGCGCCGTGTTATCCAAGCCCATCCCCGCGAATCCAAGCATAAAAAGGATGACAACGGAACTAATAAGCCGCGAACGCAATTCGCGCATGAAAGAGCCGCCGCGTTTGGTGGTAACGGCTAACATCGCTCCCACCAGGCCCAATAACGCTCCGCTTGCTCCGAGCGAATAGTTACCGAAGGCAGCGCTAATTAGGAAGCCGAATGCTCCAGTCACGACATACAGGAAAAAATACCGCGCCGAACCGTAGAGTTCCTCAAGCGCCGGGCCGAGTTGCATCAGCGACATCATATTGAATCCGATGTGAATCAACCCGCCGTGGAGAAACATTGCTGTTATCAAGCGGTACCATTCGTGGCGAATATAAATTGAATAGGGGAAACTCGCCCCCAGACGGTAGCTAGCTTCACCACCCATGCCCCATAGAATCCGAAGGCCCCCACCTTCTCCCTGGCTGGCAGCAGCTATCCAGCTCACGCCAAACATCAGCAGATTCGCGATAAGTAGAGCGGTAGTTACGGGAGCATCAGACTCGCCGAACAGACCCGAGAGCCTTTTGCTGAGGGCGGCGAGCGAGAAACGCAGGTTTGCGCCACATTCATGGCAGCGGGTAGCATTGATGCCGACGAGATTGCCACATGCGGGACAAAGTCTGGGACGTGGTTGATTATCGCCGCCGCCGAAAAATCCGCGAGTGGCGTTTTTCCAGCGATCGATGCGCTGCTGCCAATGATAGGAAACGGGCAATCGGCCTCCTTGCGAGCCGCTGAGTGCGTTCCTATAATACCGGAATTGCTTTGTAAGCTCCGAAGATGCGGTGCGGGACCGAGGAAAACGCCATGGACAAGTTTGAAGAGATGAGACGCAAGCTGGATGACGAGCTGAGCAGGCTGAAGAAATTCGTGGAAGATGATCTTGCGCCGGAAACGGAAAAGCGGACGGCACAGTTCCTGCGAGAGGTTTCGGAGAAGCTGACCGAGGCGGCAGGCTGGCTGGAAGCGCGTCGTGCGGCGAAAACTGCATCGCAGGAAAAGGGCCCCACCGCGTGAGCCTGGGCTAAACGTGAAATATTCTGGGAGTGGCAGCACAAAGCGATTTGGAATTGCAATTTGGGCGTTCTTGCTCGCGATGATCGTGAGCGGCTGTGCGGGACGCCGGCCGGTCGCGGCGAGCGCGCCACCACCCGTGACTCCCGTGGCAACACCATCCGCCACCGCGGAAAAAGCAAGACGGTCAACGGACACTACAGGAACACGGACCGGCGCGGGCGGTACGCTAGCGGCACCGGTCGCCTACATGGAAGAGGGAAACGCCTCCTGGTATGGAGCGCCGTTTCATGGACGACGGGCATCGAACGGCGAAATCTATGACATGAACAAAATGACTGCGGCGCACCGGACGATGGCGTTTGGAACGGTGCTGCGCGTGACGAATCTGACGAACGGAAAAACGGCGGTGGTGCGGATTACGGATCGCGGGCCGTTCGTGGACAACCGGATTATTGATCTTTCGATGGCGGCGGCGAAAGCGATCGAATCGATCGGGCCGGGTGTAGTGCCGGTGAG
>QHYO01000347.1 GCA_003224135.1 Acidobacteriota bacterium
CGGTTAGCGTGCGCTTTTGCCCCGGCTGTAGTGGCGAGTTGTCCGCTTCGAGCGACAACGAGAGGAACGTGACGCGAGCCCAACTCGCTGCGTTCTTATTGCAGCTTACGCTGACCTCGGCTGGACCCGCATCCAGCTCTTCCGGTGGAAGGACCGTCATGGCCTCTGATGACGCCGCGAGCACAAACGCGGCACGCCCGTTCACCTGCACAACATTCTTATCGGCATCGCCGCAAAATCCATGGCCCTGCAATTCGAACCGGTCGCTGAGCGAAGCAAAGTGCGGGCCCTGCATCGCTTGCGAGTCGCTTCTGTCTGTGGGAGGCGGAATGATCAGTGTTGGTATCCGGCCCGGTCTTCCTTGTATGGTGGCGTACAGCACTCCCGGTGTCAGTGGGGCAACGAAAAGTCCGCGTCCCGTCGCATTTGTCGTGACATGGTCACCGTTTGAAAATGCAATCGTTACACCTGGAGTCAACCTGCCGTTCATATCGAGCGCCGCAAGTGTCGTGCGGTCGCCCGCAATCATTTTTCGTGGTACCAACAGAATTCGCGCGTTCTTCGCCGCCGGGACTTGCTGCCCTACTGTGCTTCCTGACCACGAAACGGCCAACGCCAACAGCGCGACCTGCATAAACCGCGAATTCATGACCGCCATTGTAGGAGAGAACGGCACTGCAAGGTAGTGTGTCGTAAGTTTCAGTTCAACGTTCGCGGAGCTTGATACAGAATCACGGAACGGCCGGGCACTCCCGCAGCTAGCCGCCGGAGCGCAAACACAAACGGGCGTGGTGATTTGCCCGGTGATAATTGCTCCAGGCGGAAGTACGCGTCTCCGATTCGAACTACTCTCGGCGGAACCCATTCCGGCTTGGGACGCGAAGCGTGGATCTTTACAAATGACTCACCGGCGCGAGTAGACTCCACCAATTCGTCTTCGAGTTCCGGCAAACGGCTGACGATGATTTTTTCCTTCAGCGTCGAAAAGACGGATTGTAGTTGCGCGCGTGTGCCCGGAGTGTGGAGGGAGTCTCCCTCTGGCGGACGCCGCGTCGCTTTGCCGTAGAACCAGTCGATAAAAGCCAACGGAAATGTTCCGAAGATCTGGTCGGTAAAGGCGGCGGCCAGCAGCCGAACCAAGCCTTCGAGGATGAAGTACGCGATGAGCCACGTCAGGGGATGCAAGATCCAAAGGACTAGCGCGCTGAAGCCAATGGCCTGTCCGGGAACCGCGCTCTCTGGCCCACCGCGCAACGCCGAGTCCAGCGCATTCGCAGCCCAAGTCGTAACCGAGCGCGAATACCAGTAGAGGAGAAGAATTAGGGCCAGCAGGCTCTCGACGAAGCCGCTCAACACGGTAGCCGGCTCCCAAGGGACAGACTCGTTCAGGCGCAGCGCGTCGCGCCAACGCTGTGGCAGGATGCAAAGGAAGATTCCTAAGGCCAGTCTCCACATAGAGTTACGGCTACACTGGAATTCGTGCTCCACAACAAAGTCAAACTCGCCGCTACCTGCTTCTCCAGTCTCTCTCGGGAACGGCGGACCCAGCGAGACCCTGTTCCCAAGTAGTGAGTAATCAGTAGGGCTCACCGCCTTTCGCCCCTTAAATGGCTCTGATAGCTTGAATTTAGAGAACCCGTCAGGTTGGTTGCGGAAGTTTCTTTGTCCGCCTCCCGGGGGAGTGTCCTTGCAAATCTCGAGCGGTGGCGCCACGCACGTGGGCATGGTGCGCACCAACAACGAAGACTGCTTCCGGATTGTTTCGCCGCTGAACCTTTTTGTGCTCGCGGACGGAATGGGCGGCGAAGCTCATGGCGAAGTGGCTAGTGCGCTCGCCGTGGAAACGGTTGTGAAGCACTGCATAGAGGGTGAAGAAAATCCTTCTGCGGCGTTGCTCGGCGAAGCGAAACCTGGTTTGACGCCAAAGAGCCGCCGTCTTCTGAGCGCGATTCATCTCGCCAATCAAAAGGTTTTTCAATCCGCGGAAGAGCATCCCGAGCGACAAGGCATGGGCGCGACTTTAACAACCGCGTGGATCGATGGCTCTCAACTCAGCGTTGGCCATGTCGGTGACAGCCGCGTTTATTTGCTCCGTACCGGGCAGCTTCAACAGCTCACAAGCGATCACTCACTTGTCGCTGAACAGGTGCGACGCGGACTTCTCACAGCGACCGAAGCGGAACAGAGTAACCTGCAAAGCGTTTTGCTTCGCGCGCTTGGCACTCAAGCTCAGGTCGAAGTGGACGTGGAAGAGGTTGGACTTTTTCCGGGTGATGTTTTGCTGCTCTGCTCAGACGGACTCACGCGCATGGTCACCGAGCCCGAAATCGCTGGAACGCTTCAGGCGGAGCCCATTCCGCAGCGCGCCGCAGAAAAGCTCGTCCAACTCGCGAATGAAAGCGGCGGCATCGACAACGTAACCGTAATCGTCGTTTCGTTCAGGCCCGAACCGAAGGGCTGGTTTTCGTGGCTGCGCCGTGGGGCGCAAAAATCTGAAGGCGGAAATGGCTCCGCCGGAGGCAAATGACATGGCCAAACTGTCGCTGATGTTTGAGGAAAAATTGGTCAAAGAAGTTCCCGTCGGTTCGCGACCCGTGCGCATTGGTCGTTCGCCTGATAACGATCTCGTCGTGGATAATCTTGCCGTTTCAAATGACCACGCGCGGGTTTACTTCGAAGCAGGCCGCCTTGTGGTCGAAGACCGAGGCAGCCTCAACGGCACTTTCGTGAATGACCTGCGCGTTGAACGAGCCACACTACACGACGGCGATTCCATTTGGGTCGGCAAGCACCACATCAAAGTTGACGCCACCGGCGACGCGCCTCTCCCGTATGAATCCGGGCGCAAAACGACCGCGCCCATGATCAACGAGACGATGGTGCTGGATACCAAAGTCCGTCGTGACATGCTTCAGCAAGCCGCCGCAATGGGTGAACGCACGCAATTCGCCGCGGGCCGCATCAGGGTTCCCACCATTGTGGTTCTTTCCGGAAGAACAGACGCCAAGGAATACGTGCTGACCAACAAGCTCACAACCATCGGCAAGTCCGCGATGGCCACCATCAAACTTCGCGGTTGGTTCAAGCCGCAGATGGCTGCTCAGATCAATCAGCGCGACGACGGCTACTACATCGGCTCGGGCGACAAGATTCCCGTCGTGAATGGCGTGGCAATCCCGGGACCGACCCGCCTGAATGACGGCGACGTTGTAGAACTTTCTGGCGTTCGTTTGAACTTCATCGTCCGGGAGTAGCAATGCGCGCCTCGGCCGCTTCTTGCTCTGATCTTGTCCGCGCGAGTCGCGGTGCTGATTTCGTGTAACAGTTCATGGCCAACTCCACGCCGAAATGGTCGCAAGGTCGCAGCGGTTTTGGCGTCTATGAGCTTCTCCTCTCCTGGTGGCAGCATCGTGTCTCCTTCCTGATCAGTCTTGGCATCACGCTTTCGGCGCTCGCTCTTTATTACTTCACCTTCTTTGGCGAGAGTCCGACGCCCATTTTCAATTTCCTGCAGCGATTCGAATACTCCTCGCTCGACACCCGTTTCCGGTATCGTTCACCCAACACTACGCCGGTTGATCCGCGCATCGTCATCGTGGACATCGATCAACGCTCGCAAGAAGTGC
>QHYO01000342.1 GCA_003224135.1 Acidobacteriota bacterium
AACAGGATACCCTTGTCGGCCATTTCGAAGCGTCCGATCTTCTGCGCAATCGCACCGGCTGAAGGCGCCCAAGAACTGAAGCAAGAACTCGGCCTGGGCCACTATGAAGGACGAGGCTGGCGCGGCTTTCACCATCACGCCACTCTCTGTATTGCGGCCTATGGGTTCCTGGTGGCCGAACGGAGCCGTTTTTCCCCCTCCGCTCGCGCCGGTCAAGTGGACTTACCCGTCGCCGAAATGCCGCTCAAGTTCCGCCCTCGGGGCTCGCCCGGTACGCGTGGAGCTGCATAACCCCTGGTCCATTGCTACGCTTCGACAAACCATCGCACGAGTTCTGCTCCGACAACTCGCGGGTTGTCCTTTTTGTGGAGCCCCCTTTTACTGTAGAGTCGGGAACAGGCGCAGTGGCGGTAGTCTCCCGGTGGCGTATGGCTGAGCTTTCGCTGCGCCGCCTCAATCCGGTTTGGCATGGCTCTGTTTCCTGTCCCCGCTCATCGGTAGGGTCGGGAACAGGCGCGCGCACGGTAGGCGCCGGTGGTGATTCCAGCACTTTCGCGATGGACCGCAGTCCGGCAGCCATGGTCACGTTTCCAGTTCCCGCCGCGTCAAACGCAGCGTGCGGTTTTCCCGCACTGCGCTTTCCTGCTTGCTTCATGCCAGGGGTTATGGGACCTATCCGGCTGGGAGTGCTTTGGGCGCAGGTGAACGACGAACCCGATAGCCGTTAAACAGTTTCAGTTCCTCGTACAGCCAGCGCCTACTCCACCTTTTCCAGCCAAAGCCGCGTCGATTCCGGGATCGCCCCATGTGACGCCGAATCTTCTTTTCTACCCAGTCTTTGATGAAGCTGAAGCATTCGCTGGAGTGTCCAACCGCGAAGTAGTTCACCCAGCCGCGCAGCACCGGATTGATCAGTTGCACTACCCGGTCGCCGGAACACTTCCTTGAGTTTACGCAGTAACGCCGTGCGTTTCTTTATTTTCGGCGTATAGTGCGCTCGCCACACCTGCTTTTTCATACTGCGCAGGCGTCGGAAATCGAACCCCAGAAAGCCAAAGCTTTCCGCGCGGTCCAAGTCCACGATGCGACTCTTCTCTTCATTGATTTCGACTTGTAGCTTGGCCAACTCTTCCCGAAGTCGCTTGTTCACCGCGCCCAGCAGCCACGCATTGCGCGGATGAGCATCGATCAGCACAACAAGATCTAGGGTAAAGGAATGGCTCAGTGACTTTAGAGAACGCCTATCTGTTTCTGCGGGTTTCCCCATTGCAGTGCCTCAGTAGCGTGCTCCTGGCCGGTTCACCATTCCCTTCCCATCCCACCGGACGTTCAGTTTTCCCGAGTCCGGCGGTCCGACAGTCTTCGTCACACGGCATGCGCAGACTCTCACTCGTACCTGATGACTCCGCTCCCGATGTAGATCATTCCTCGGGCGTACAGAGCCGTATTCGGGTATTGCTTCCACCCGAAGCCTCGGCCTTTACTGCGATAGTTCAGATATCGGCGGAAGCGCGTGTTGATGAATCGCTGCAAGCTCCGGAAAGGCGATAGTAATTGACCCATCCCCGCACCGTCTGATTCACCTGTTGTACAAACGCCGCGGCCGGATCGGCGCCCGCCGCTTAGTGAAGCTTTTGCTCCGTCGTCGGAGGTTGCGCTGGGAGGATTTGCTGGGATGGATGTAGATACTCAGTTTGCCACTGTTGGGTGAGCGTCGTTTCACGAACTGAAACCCGATGAAGTCAAACCCTTCGGTCAGCTTCGTAATCCGGGTCTTTTCGCGATTGATGGTCAACCCCATTCTCAACGCGATCCCCTCAAACACCTGAAGAGCTTGCGTTGCATCTTTGCGACAAACCAAAATTCCATCATCCGCATAGCGATGCAGCGTGGCTCCCAGTTTCTCCGGGTAGCCTCGCCGATGCCATACTTGATCCAGCAGGTTGAGGTAGATATTGCTGTAGAGCGGCGAGATCGGGGATCCTTGCGGAACTCCCACCGTCGTCGGCTCCACCTTCCCCTCATAGGCGATCTCCACGGTCAGGCTCTGCTTGATCAGCCGCAACATGCTTCCATCGACCACACGTTGTTTGATGAGGATCATCAACTTGTCGTGGGGAATGGTCGTAAAATAGCTGCGGAAATCAATCTCCACTACGCTCCACGCTCCTCGATACAGGTCGTTGCGAATCGCCTTGCTGGCCATCTTCGCATCTCGCCGTGGTCGATAGCCGTAAGAGCAGTCGTGAAAATCGGCTTCAAAGATGGGCTCCAGCACCAGCTTCATCGCAGTCTGCACCACGCGATCCTCGACCGTAGCGATCCCCAGTGGGCGAGTGCCTCCCTTTGGTTTTGGGATGTCCACTCTCCGCACCGGTTGAAAGCGGTAGGTCTTGGCACGCAGTTGATCCTGCAATCGGCTGAGCATCAGCCCTTCTTCTCCGCGCGACACAATGCCATCGATGGTTTCGCCATCCACGCCCGGCCCGCCCTGATTCTCTTTCACCTGTTTCCAGGCTTCCCAGAGCACGTCGAT
>QHYO01000343.1 GCA_003224135.1 Acidobacteriota bacterium
GCTGGTGGCAACGATTGCCCTACTTTGCGTGTCAAATACCGTCCCGGCGCATGACATATACAGTAATCTTCGTGATCGAGATGGACATCTATGTTGTGGAGGACAGGATTGTAAGCCGGTGGAGGCTATAGGGCTGCCGGATGGTAATTACTATCTGCCAGGGACCGATGAAGTTATTCCCGCCGAGATGGCAACACCATCACCTGATGATCGCTTCCACCATTGTTTCTATTATCCATTGATAAATGCGGTTGATCCCTGGGCTGGACCAGCATGGGAAAGCACACCCAAGACTAGATGCTTCTTTGCTCCAATGAACTCTTCGTAGTGCTCGTTGCGCTGGGGGATTATGCGAGATAGACGCAAACTGCCTTCCCGTCAGCGCACTTATATACGCCTGTATGCTCGAGTTAATCGCCTCGAGGATGTAATCAGTCATTTCTACAATGTCATAAACGAATTGCGCGAGCGTGTCTCGACGCTGGAGAAGAAGTTAAAGCCTTTAGTTAAAGATGACTGGACGAACTGAATCATGCTGGCGGATGATCGAGTTTTCTGATGCCGACCGACGCGAAGATATTTCGCGAGCGGTGGCCTTCTCGGCTGGTGGCGGCGGCGGCAGAAGATTGCCTGAGCTTCCGGCGCAACTCGCACCTCATGCGTCGCGGCACACGGAGGCGACCAGCGCCGAGAGAAACTTCTCCGCATTCACCGGCTTGTACAAAAGTTGGTATGCCCTGGAGCCGACCTCGCACTGAGGAGAGGTCGCATCGCCGCTGATGACGAGCGCTGGAATTTCGAATGCACCGCGGAACGCGCTGCGGAGCCTTTCGATGGCGCCGACTCCAGTTAGTCCCCGTGACAATTGATAGTCGCACACGATCAGATCAGGCCGCCGGTCCGCTTCGGTTTCAGCGAGGCGTACTAAGGCATCGTCACACGACTCAGCGGTGACGACGCAGCAGCCCCACGAGCGCAGCAGCCCCCCAGTTGCCTCAAGGACTAGGGAATTGTCGTCGATCACGACGACAAGCTTGGCGACTAGTGCAGTGTGGGCCGCTTTCATGAAGAGAGCCTGATGGACCCGCTCGAGCTGGAAATAAAGTGACCAAATGTATCCTGCGGCAGGTACTTTCGGTCCACCCTGAACGATATATGCCCTGGTACTTACGGCAGTTTGTCCCAGGACCTTGAGTGATTGATCTAAGCGTAAAACCGTTCCCGAGGCCGCCAAATGGCTTCGATGAGCAAATGTTTGGCGCAAAGTAACAAGTCCCGCAGGGCGAGCAAAGCGACTAAGAAGCGGCACCAGCAACGTGCCGTCTCGCCTCAAAGTGAAGGTGAAGCTGCCCGCGAGGGTTGCCTGCAAATCCATGAATCGCGTTCAGAAACAGGAGCATCTTGCGCAAGCCAACCGGCACATCGCCGAATTGGCGGTCCAGATCCTTCGCCAGCGTGGAATTGTTAAGCACGCGCTTGACACGGGCCAGCGCTCAGAGATGGCGGAGTCGCTGCTTGATGCGCTCGAAGGAAGCCTTCGCATATTAGAGAAGCACCGGATATTTTTGCTCAGTTGTGGCGCCCTGCCGCCGGGTGACGCCGTGACGGGCCGGAGCTGGTCACGACGCAACGGGCATGGAGCGTCATGACAAAGACGGCCTTCTCGGTTGGCGGCGACGGCGGAAGAAGATCGCCTGAGCTTCACGCGCCACCAACAACGGCCAATAAGGAAAAAGCCCCGGCAGCGAGGCCGGGGCTAGGCTGGGATTTGACGGATCAAACATTAATGGTCGCCCGCGCTCTCCACAACAGCGCGATTTCTGAAAATCGGTGCAATTTTTTGGACAATGACCAGCATTTTTTGGACAACCGATGGGGTGATTTGTCTTTGGGATACAATGAGAGCGTCTAGGGGAATGGTCCTTTAGACGTGCCTAAATGATGAGACGCTACTTGAAGCCCCGGTAGAGAGGAGCCGGGGCTTTCTTTGCCTCACGCAACGTCTCTCGCGCTTCACGCACTCGCACTTCGCATCACATCGCCATGAACATCGCTGCTTATCTCGTTGCAGGCTTAGTTCTCGCCTTTGTTCTCGGCATCTGGTTGCACGCGATCACGGTTTGGCTTTTTGTGCAATGATGGGCGGACATGATCGCTCCGCTCGTGCCTTATCTCTTTCTCGGCTCATTTTTCAGCCTGTTGCTGCTGGCGCTGTGGATCTTGGGCTGAAGCCATCCAGCATCTGGTGAACACGCCATGACGCGTGCTGGCGGGTGCCTTCTCGGCTGGTGGCGACGGCGGCAGAAGATTGCCTGAGCATCTGGCGATTGGTGCAACTCATTCAGGAAGCGACTCAACGAAAAACTTAGAAACCGATACTCCGTGCGCGTATCGCGGCAGCCAGCGATTACCGAACAATCGCTATTTATGAGTCGCCCTAAGCCGCTCAACCTCTGCGATTAGCTCTTCTGCCTGCTGGCGCGTGATTACGATTTGGCTCATGGGAACGCCGGTCACGCTGCGCCAGGCGAGATCTTGCTTGACCTTCGCAATTGCAGACAAACGGCTCTCGGCCTGATCATCAGCGCCCATCGACCACTCCCTGGAATCCCACCATCTTGTGTCTATGTCAGCCCCGCATCCCCGAGGATCGCAAGGAGCGCAGCGCGTCCGCTGTCCGTAAGCGCATAGGCCCCGCTTTCGCGATCATGGACGATGAATCCCTTGATGGCCATGGACTGCATTGCATGCGCGGTGATGCCAACAGCGGCATGGCTGACGCCGGTTGCGGTGCAGAACAGGATCACGCGCTCTTGTGCGGTGAGCGGCGTCGTCTTTGCCATAGCTTCTCCCGCCGCGCGGCGGCTTCTATCATCGCCATTTCTGTTTGCCCCAGTCCTCTTCGGCCTCGCGCTTCACGGTTGGAGCGTCAGGGCGATCAGTTCCTAATTGCATGTGGTGGTTCGAAAACGGTCAGTGTAACAGTTCAGACGCCGTCGGCCGATCGTTCCTGTGGTGATGCCGGAACGGTCGGTGTAGAGATTTATTCGATCTCTGCCGATGGTACCCGCGGTGTTGCCGTAGCCATCTTCGTATGTGGTTATGCGTTTGTTGCCAATCGTACCCGTCGTCCCGCCGTAGCCGTCGCTATAAGTGCTGATGTACTTACCGCCGACCCAGCCTGTCGTATTGCCGTACTGATCAGTGTAGGTGTTTACGGTGCGATTGCCGTCAGTGCCTGTCGTATAACCAGATCGATCCGTGTGCAGGGTGCTGCTTTGGGCGTGCAACGGCAGAGTGGATATCGCCAGCGGCAGGGATGCAAGAATGAGGCGCGTCATAGAACACCTCCTTTGCTGTCAGTGCGCTGCAATGACGCCAGACGATTATAGCGCAATCTTCACGCGCAAGGTTCGATGAGCTAGCCAGGCGGGGACGCATACGCAACACGGGAGTATCAATGAGTAATCTATGGGTCTACTTAGTTGCGTTCGTCGTTGCTGTGATTATCGGGCTGATCTTGAGGTTAGCAATTAACGCGACGCCATGAAGCGTTGTCCGCCGGTGGAGGGGCGGTCAGTCGAATTCGTCCATCGCCTCTGCATTGGGACCCAAAATCCAGAAATGGGCCCCTTAGAGCCATGAGAAGGCCGGGATCCGGGGCAGAATTTGGTCGTTGTCGGCTAATCACCAGCCGATAGGGGGCAGACATGCAGACATTGACAGGGGCGAAGCTCTTTGCTCCGGCAAAGAGGAAGCGCAGGGCCAAAGACTGGTTTGAGCGCGCAAAGTTGGTCGTAGCTTCGGCGCGAGATCGCGCGATAGAGACGGCGCAGCAACGTGCGGTGCCGTCAATGAAGCGCTTTCCTACCGTGTTACAGAGACGCCGTTTGGCTGAGAGGTTGAGCGCGAACTCCTGACGGGACGGGCGGCGCGACGCTTTAAGTTCTCCGTTTCAAAAAGGTGCCCCGGTCGCGGGGGCGTGTCCGGGGCTTTCCAATTAGACATTCCTGCGTCGGCTTAGACCGACGCCCATAACCTACACGGGTTGGCTTACAGGGACCTTACATAGAGATTCGGCGGGTAGTAGGAGTGATAAATATCACAAACCGAAGCGCGCAGATCGCCGTTACGTCACCACTGGTACTTAGTACCAGGAGGCGGGGCTTTTCTTGGACGACGGGGCCTGAATCGACCATTTCGTGAAGGCCATCACATCACTCGAAGCCATCATCCGACACACCATTCGCGATCACACGGCTTGAGCTACCGCATGTTGCGGCTGAGGTGATAGCGGCCTCGTCTGGAGCAGCCATTATGAAGCGCATCATCAATGGCTTTGAGGTTGATTGGGCAAGCGAGCGCGTGTTCGCGGAGCAGCAAACCGCGCCGAACTATGGATATTTGTTTGAGGTCTCAGCCAATCGGAAACGGATTGTAAGGTGTGCTCACAGTTCAGCAATTGGCGGAGACTCCGACAAGGCGATGCCCGCCCACTTGTTTAGCTACCCCTACGCGGGCACTTATCTGAGGGTTGATTACGCGAAACGCAGATTTGGCTATCCATATGTCGGGTCCTACTACGGAAACTATTATGCTCCCGCTTATGCGTATTCCTACGTTCCCCCCTACGGAATTACTACGATCCCTTGTACCCGAGTTACTACGGCTACAACAGCACTTGCTACCGCTCTCGCCGCTGTTCACGCTCTCTCTAAAGCGGTTGACCGAGGTCTACCTCGGACCGACCGGATGAAGACATCGGCAGGTCGAGGTCATTGTCCGGTGATTTGGAGTCGGCCTTCGACATCAGGGCGACGTGACTTTGCCCCGGACATTTGAAGGCGTCTTTAAGTCTTCGGTGGGCTGCTGAGTACGCCAGCCGCAACCGTTCTTCGGTCGCACGCTCATCATCGAGTTCAAGGCGGCCGCGGGCGAGGCGCTCGCGATCTCAATCCCAAGAGCCGAAGCGCCAGCGATCCGCTATTTATGCCGTATGGGCTGATCGTGCCCGACGTTCCATGAGGTAAAGAGAGCCCCGGCTTCTCTGCCGGGGCTTCAGGTCCGATCAATCGTGCGTCCAAGGGATTGCTCCCCTAGACGCTCTGATTTCTATCCCAAAGCACAAATCACACAAATGGCTGTCCAAAAAATGCAGGTCGGTGTCCAAAAGATGCAGGTCAAAACAATCGTTCAGCTTTGTATTACTCCTTAAACAGGAGACCAATGTGCGTCGAAAGGAAAGCAGCCATGAAAAGGTGCGCTCTATGCCATGGAAGGCTGGGATTGGGCGCCCGCTTCCGTAATATATGGAACGGTCGTTGGTGGGTTCATGTTCGGTTTTGTTCGGCTCGTTGCGAAGGCATTTATGCGGTCAGGCGAAACGAGGCCGCCAAACGGCGCTGGCACACTTTCCTCGCTCGTGGCAATTCGCCGAACAGACTGGTTGGCCCCACTGCATAGATAGCTTAATCAATCCATCGTCGTAGAGGTAGTGGCACCGCCACCGCCGCTCGTCACTAAGAATGGCCGACAGGGCTTGCGCTTCGGCGCGACGAACATTGTCCTCAACGAAAGCTTTGGGCGCTGGCTGTGGCGGCTGGGATGACGACGGCGGAACTGTTCTACCGCTTCGGTTTTCCAAAAAATTACCGCGCAGATCGCAGCACCGCTTGGGTTGTCCATAGACTTGAACCACGTGGAAGGGCTCTGCTTCTTCCCTGAGGAACTGACCACTGAGCGGCTGCAAGCGACGACCGAGCACGGCGTTCGTGGTCGGACCGTTCGTGACGTCATTCAATCGAACGTTCCGGCAGACAATGACGTGAAGTATCCGATGCTGCTCCCCCTGTACAGCACTATGGGCCTTTTGTGCTCACGGACAGCAGACGCGCGGCTCACTCCTTCTCGTGGGGTCGCATGATTCAACCCTACGACTTAGTGACGGCGCTCGATCTGCAGGACCTCATGCTCTTCTTCTGGTTCACGCTGTTGTTCGACCTGCCTCGATACATCCTGAGCGCGATTGCTCTGGCTTGTGTGCCGTGGCACTCGCCGTCGCCCAAACGCTACAGTACCAGCGCGGTTGTGGCCGGGCATAACGGGTTGGCTTTATGAACCTCGCACAAATCAATTACTTTCTGGCGTTGTGCGAGGCAGGAACATTTACAGGCGCGGCTGCGATCTGCGGTATTTCCCAACAATCACTTTCAGCTGCAATTCGGCGATTGGAACACGAACTCGGACGTCCCTTGTTCAATCGCGGACGGCCTGTCCGGCTTTCGCCACTCGGCGAAGCCGTCAAACCGCATTTCGACGCAATCTTGCGCGAGATCGACAAGGTACATCAGCTGAGTTCCGAACATATAACGCATTCTGGAAATGACCAAGGACGAGAAGCCGATCCATCTGACGGCGTCACCTGCGCGAGGCGATGAGTGATGACCGTTTGAAAGGCGTCCACCAAATGACCGGGCGACACCAAATGCGAACCTTGATGATGATTGCGATGCTCATCCTATCCGTCCCATGTGCGGAAGGCCACGACATCTACAGCGGATTAATGGATCGTCTTGGAGAGTCGAGCTGCTGCAATGAAATGGATTGCCGTCCGGCGCATTACCGGGTCACTTCGGCCGGTGTCGAAATGTTGCTCGATGACGAGTGGGTCCGCGTGCCCAATGATGTAATTCAATATCGCAGCCTCGCTGGCGACACCGGCGAAACCCGCGGCGGACATTGGTGTGGCGTCACGTATTGGAAACAGCAGGATCAGGTTTCGGGGTTCGAGTATCCGCCAACTCTGAATCATCCGGAATTGCATCCATCCGGGTTTTCCACTCGTTGCGTGATCCTGCCGCCGGAACTCTTCTGAAAGTGAGATTGGGGAGGCAGCAAATGTCAAGGGCGACTGAGTCCATCGGCCCTCGGGTCATAGGCAGCCATCACTCACGGAAGAACACAAGAACAATCGCCTTGGGACAAACAGAGGGTCGCGCCATGACATTTCCAGCCCGCGGTTGAGCACGGCCAGTTTGGCCGTCAGCGTGATCATTGCCTCCTGGCCTGAAGCCGGGAAGCGCCGTCCATTGTCGCAGGGGAACCGGAGCGTGAGATGGCAAAGAAATACCCCGTGCTCTACACGATACTCGTGTGGATCGGTATTGCGGCGTTCGGCTTCATGATGTTTTACGGCATGTACATTTTGAGTTTTCTCCCCGAGATTCCTGCGAGCGACGGGGAGGTGCGCCAGTTGTTCATCGAAACCGGCGCGGCAATCGTTGCGCTCGGCGCTACGAACCTCATCTATCTCGGCATGTCACTGTGGCGCAACCGCGCGGCATAGCCACCGCCGACGAAGTGATCGAATAATCATGCAACCGCGCATGTCGGTAACAAGGTCGGCTGATTGGGGTGAAGCAGACCTAATGCAGGCGTGCAACCATTCAACAACGGGGCCGAGGGTCATCATGCCTCTGCGCACCAGCGTCGTCGCATTCGCGGCAACAATATCTCTTGGCACCGATGACGATCGGCCGAGGGACACTCACATCCATTCTTGTTTTCACTGCCATTGAAGCAATGGAGGGGCAGATGTTTCGTCTCGGAACATTAGGGTTCGCAGGTTTGCTGGCGGCGACCACCGCGGCCTTAGCACAGACGCCGACCGAGCGCGGGCAATATCTCGTCAACTCGATATTGGCTTGTGGCAACTGCCATACGCCGAAGACTGCGAGCGGGGAGCCGATATTGGAGAAGGAATTATCGGGCGGTCTGGTCTTCAATACGCCCGCCTTCGACGCCACTGCGTCGAACATCACGCCTGACCAAGAGACCGGGGTTGGAGCTTGGAGCGACGCGGAAATCAAGGGCGCCATTACGCATGGAGTTCGCCCGGACCATGGCCGGCTCGCGGGCGTGCCGCTGGCAGCGGTCATGCCTGTCAATTTTTACAAGGCGATGCTGCCACGCGATCTCGATGCGGTAGTCGCTTATCTTCGCTCAGTTAAGCCGGTACACAATGCGGTAGCAGACCCGGTCCACAAAGCGCCGGTGCACCGGGAGGCATATCCCGACGCCGAAAACGGATTTACCGAGGCGGCACTTCGCGATCCGATTAAGCAAGGGGCCTATCTCGTGACGTTGGGCCATTGCATGGAGTGCCATTCCGCTTGGCAAAGGGGAGTTTCCGATCACATCAATGGCTTTGGCAAGGGCGGCAGACAATTTGCTCCCACGCTCGTTAAAGGCTTCCCGAGCACATGGGAGGGTGCGAAGGCAAGAAACATCACATCACACAAAACCGCTGGAATAGGTGCTTGGAGCGACGCGGACATCAAGCGAGCGATCACACTGGGGGTACGGCCTGATGGTACGCGGCTCAAGCCCCCAATGGACTTCGCCTCATATGCCAAAATGACCAATGCCGACCTTGAAGCAATTGTCGCGTACCTCCGCACCGTGCCCTCGCTTGAGTGAATCTGAAGGTGATCGAGTAAAAGGGTACTAATGACCGCTGTTGAGGCACTGAACGGACATATCGAGGGCGAGCTCGCCACTCCGCTTTCAGGGCAAAGCGAAACGGAGCCCGGTCGCGCAGGGCGCGGATGCCGGTAGGGCTCAATCAGCGGGTGCCATAGGTCCGTTCTGGGTCAGAGTCGGTCATTCGACGATGTCCGCTCAATGTCCGGATTGCCCCTGCGAGCGGACATCAGCGTCT
>QHYO01000346.1 GCA_003224135.1 Acidobacteriota bacterium
TCATTCGGCCGCCATCTGCCCATGCTTGAGAATTACAATCGCGAGGACGGCATCGGATATTACAATTTCAATACTGGCGCGCCGAGAACATCCCTCAGCCCCCTTCGCCCGAACCCGCTCTACACTGGTTTCAACTACCGCTCGAACAGCGTTAGTTCCAACTACAACTCGCTGGTTCTCGAAGCCCAAAAGCACATGGGGCATGGCCTGCAGTTCCAGACCAGCTATACCTATTCGAAACTGCTTGATGTCAACTCGGAGCTGTTCGCGGGCTGTTCGACAATCGGGGGCTTCACGGCGCCTTACTACTACATCTCTAACGCAAGACCAAACCTGTCGCATGGCCCTGCGTCGTTTGACCACAAACATGCCTATAAATTTAACGTAACGTATGAGTTGCCTTTCTTCAAAGCGGAGAAAGGCTTTGCCGGTCACGCATTCGGTGGCTGGACGCTTGGCAGCCTGTTACAGGTCTACTCGGGTCATCCGGTTGACGTGTATGTGGGCGCTCTCGGCAGTGGCGCTAGCACGAGATTTCGTGCGCGCGACGCTAGCGGTGCCTTGGTTCTCGACCAGAACGGCGTCCCCTTTAACCTCGGTGGTGATTACAACCTTGACGGTGTCTTGAACGACCACCCTGTTTTTCTGGGTTCTAGCGTTGGTTCTGCCTACAGCGGCGGCAGCCCCGCGGATGGCATTTTCAAAGATAACAACCAGATAGGATGCGGTGAGGCTGGACTTCCAGCTACCGTTGCAAATATCGCAGCTTGTAACGACACTCTTGCTGGTGGGACGCCGAATTCCCTCTTTGGAAATCCAGCCTACCCGTCGGGTAGCACGCCTTACGAGAGGTTCGGTGACCTCGGTAGGAATGTTTTCCGCGGGCCGAAATTCATCCAGATGGACCTCGGCTTGAGCAAGAGCTTCAAATTGACGGAAAGGATAAAGCTCGATTTCCGTGCACAGGCACAGAACCTAACGAATCATCCGGACTTCGACTGCATTAACGGCAACCTGGTCCAGACCACCTTTGGCAAGTCACAGTGTCTTGCGCAGTCCGTGCAAGGATTGGGCGCGCCAACTTCGCGAATCATGTCGCTCGGTTTGCGGCTGGCGTTCTAGATCGCGGTTGCACGGATCGTATAAGCTAACCCGGCTCTGCGGAATAGTTCCGCGGGGCCGGCTCCTTTCTGCTGGCATGCGGCCACAGATTTCATATTGAATAGCTGAGACGTTAGCTTCCCTTCTAGCGCTCTCTTCGTTGACTTTTGTGCGCCTACTCCATACAATTGGTTTTTGTCTTTGCAGGGAGTCGGTCGCTATGCGATCGCACATGAAAGGTGTGACTGATTGCGATGAGGACGTACGTAGCAAAGGGTGAAGAAGCCGAAGCACTTAAGGTTGGGGCGAACTGGTTCGTCGTGGACGCAACCAATCAGGTTTTGGGCCGTCTGGCCACGAAGGTAGCGCGAGTGCTGATTGGTAAGGACAAGCCGAGTTTCACGCCATACCTGGACTCGGGCGATCACGTGGTCGTGATTAACGCCGACAAGATTCGCATGACCGGCAACAAGCTCGAACAGAAGGTATACTATTCACACAGCGGCTATCCCGGCGGATTGAAGGAAGTCCCCGCGAAGCGCGTCCGTGAAGCGAAACCGGAGTGGATGGTGCGTGAAGCGATCATCGGCATGCTGCCGAAGAACAAGCTGCGCGCCCGTCGCTTGAAGAAATTGCGCGTGTACCGCGATGCTTCTGGATTGTCGCGTCACACCGGCCAGAAGCCTCAGCCGCTGGCGCTATAGCGATAAAAGATCGGTCAGAACTGCCGGGGGAAATTAGGGTAACCCCAGCGTTTTCAAAGGGTTCGTTGGTTTTGGTAGGCACTGAGACAAGGTTTAGAGTTGCCGCACTTAGTTGTTCCTCTACGCAGGTCCTAGTCAACCGACGTTGGCCTCGCAAGGAATCAGCCGGGTGAAAAAGATTGACCAGAGCAAGGCGCACTTGTCTGCGCCAAACTGGCAAGTGGATTTTTGAGGAGGACAGTTGAGTACTGAATCGCCAGCAACCTCGAAGACTTGGTTTCACGGAACAGGACGCCGCAAAGAATCGGTCGCGCGCGTGTTCCTTCGTGCGGGAAGCGGCAAGTTCGCGATCAACAAGCGGACGGTGGACGTCTATTTCCCGAATTTCGCATGGAAGCACGACGCGATCGAGCCGCTGAAGTTTACCAGCCTGTCCGATCAGGTTGACGTGGTTGTGACCGCGCATGGCGGCGGCGTTGGTGGCCAGGCTGGAGCGGTGCGCATGGGATTGGCGCGGGCGATTTCTCGCTTCAACCCTGAGTTGCGCCCGGCGCTGCGAAAGAACGGTTTTCTCACCCGCGATTCGCGCATGAAGGAACGCAAGAAGTACGGTCAGAAGGGCGCGAGAAAGAGATTCCAGTTCACCAAGCGGTAATCGCTTGGCTGAACGGCGCAGACGCGAGTCTGTGGCGAACTCCGGTGTGGCGGTGAAAACCGCCACATCGAGATCACGGCCGGCAAGAAGCCGGCAAGAGGCTGTTCCGAGGCGAGCAGAAACCGGTGCAAATCTGTTTCTGGAAAAACCCGGTAAGCAGCCATTCACTAAGGAGGAAAAGTGGCAGTTGAAATTACCATGAAAGAGTTGTTGGAGGCCGGAGTTCACTTCGGTCACCAGACGCGGCGCTGGAATCCGAAGATGAAGGAATATATTTTTGGCGAGCGCAACGGGATTCACATCATTGACCTGCAGAAAACCCTGAAGATGTTCCGCGAAGCGAGCCGCTTCGTGAGTGATCTTTCCGGACAAGGCAAATCCGTTTTGTTTGTTGGCACCAAACGCCAGGCTCAGGAAGCCGTCTCCGAAGAGGCGAAAAAGTGCGGGGCGTTCTTTGTGAACCACCGCTGGCTGGGCGGCACGCTGACCAACTGGGCGACACTGCAGAAGTCCATCAAGCGGCTGAAATTGCTGAAAGCCATGACTGAAGACGGCCGGATGGAACAACTTTCCAAGAAAGAACGCGCGCGGCTGGACCGCGAAATGAAGCATCTCTTCCAGAACCTGGAAGGCATCGAGAACATGACGCAGCTTCCCGATGCGATGTTTGTGATCGATTCGAACGCAGAAGAAATCGCCGTAAAAGAAGCGCGCCGCATGGGCGTGCCGGTTGTTTCGGTTGTCGATACGAACTGCGATCCCGATGTCGTTGACTGGATTATTCCCGGAAACGACGATGCTTTGCGCGCCATTCGTCTTTTCACTTCGAAGATTTCGGAATCGGTGGCCGAAGGCAAGGCCGCATACGAACAATCGCAGGTAGGCGAGCACAAAGCTGCCGCGGACCAGGCTTTGGTTGACGGCGTCGAGTACGTGGACACGAGCGCCTACGAACAATATGAAAAGCAGGAAGGCGACTTTGTCGAAGCTACAACTGAGGAAGTTGCGCCGCCGGTGGAAGCCACGGTGCCTCCGGACGACGGCAAGGTATAAGAGAAGCCTACGGGCATAGAAGTCAGCAGGCCCGTTCCGGGGCGACTTGGAGCGGGCCGTTTTGCAAACAATCGAAAAGAGATTCAGGAAAAAGAAGAGAGGGTTTCAGGGTTTGTATTTGCAAACTCTGGGATAACAAAGGATGAGCACACCGAATACAGCCATGGAAATTCCAGCGAAGCTCGTGAAGGAATTGCGGGACCGCACAAACGCGGGATTCAATGATTGCCGCGCGGCTTTGGTTGAGGCCGGCGGCGACATCGAAAAAGCAATCGCTGTTCTACGCAAGAAGGGGCAAGCAGCGGCTGCGAAAAAGGCAACGCGTGAAGCGACCGAAGGCCTCGTTGGGAGCTACATCCACGCCGGTGGAAAGATCGGCGTGCTGGTGGAGGTGAATTGCGAATCCGACTTTGTGGCCCGCACCGAAGCTTTTCAGCATTTGTGCCATGACATCGCGATGCACATCGCGGCGTTGGATCCGAAGTACGTTCGCCGCGACGAGGTAACGTCGGAGATGCTGGAGAAGGAACGTGAGATTTATCGTGCGCAGGCTTTGGCAACTGGAAAGCCAGAGCCCGTCGTCGGAAAAGATCGTGACCGGCAAGATGGAAAAGTTCTACGAAGAGAACTGCCTCTATGAACAGCACTACATCAAGGACGAGGGCACGACGATCGGCGAGATGGTGGCGAGCGCCATCGGCAAACTCGGCGAAAACATCAGTATCAAGCGGTTCGCGCGGTTCAAGGTCGGCGAAGTGACTGGCACAAACAGCCCGGAAGCTACTCCAATTCCTGGGCCAGTCAAAGCTTGAGACCATACAGCCAGAAATGTGACGCGCCTCGGGTCAAACCGGGGCGCTTTTTTGTGCGCTCTCTCGGCCTCCAAGGCGAATTCCGTGGCTCTGCTGTAATACTTCGCACTGAGTTTGTTACAATTCCGAGGATTTAAGTTGAAGTTAGAACGGAGCGTCATGGCAGCGCGAAAGTCCGAGAAAAGAAGCTCCAAGAAGAAACCGGCGTACAAACGAATTTTGTTGAAGCTTTCAGGCGAATCGCTGCAGGGACCGCTGGGCCTGGGTGTACATGGCGAAACACTGCAATCGATCGCGCGCGAATTGAAGGAAGTGCGCGAACTGGGAGTGGAAATCGCAATCGTTGTTGGCGGGGGTAATATCTTTCGTGGGGGCCGGCAAAAGGGATTCGAGATCGAACGCGCGACCGGCGACTATATGGGCATGCTCGCGACGGTCATCAACGCTCTGGCGCTGCAAGACGCACTGGAAAAAGTTGGCGTGTTTACGCGCGTGTTGAGCGCCATCGAAATGCACCAGGTTTGCGAACCGTTCATCCGCCGCCGCGCGATGCGTCATCTCGAGAAAGGGCGTGTGGTGATTTTTGGCGCAGGCACCGGGAATCCCTATTTTTCGACTGACACGGCGGCAGCGCTGCGAGCCATGGAAATGAAGGCCGACGTGATTTTGAAGGCCACGCGCGTCGAAGGAATTTACTCCGCCGATCCGGAAAAAGTGGCGGACGCAAAATTCTTCTCACAGGTCACTTATCGCGATGTGTTGCACCAGGATCTGAAAGTGATGGATTCGACGGCCATTTCGCTGTGTATGGATAATGGCATGCCGATCGTGGTGTTCAGCATGAATCAGTTCGGAAACATCAAACGCGTAGTGATGGGTGAACGCGTGGGTTCTACTGTAAGACCGGCCTAGTGGCAGATTCGAGCCTGAGCCAAATCGATTTATGAGGATGCGATGACGACGATTGCGACGACGAAAGAAGCGCTGGCTGCGGCCAAGACGCGAATGGAAAAAGCCGTAGAGGATTTTCGGAAAGAGCTGGCCACCGTACGCACCGGCCGCGCGAACGCCGCATTACTCGACAACGTGCGCGTTGATTTTTACGGGACGCCGACGCCAGTAAATCAGCTCGGCACCGTGACAGTGCCCGAGGCCACAATGTTGGTGATTTCGCCCTGGGATCCGGGTGTGGTCGCGGCTATCGACAAGGCGATACGCGCAAGCGATCTTGGTCTGAACCCGACAAACGATGGCAAAGTCGTGCGGGTGCCAATTCCCGCACCAACGGAAGAGCGACGCAAGGAACTGGTAAAGCACATTCACAAAGTATTGGAGAATCACCGGACCGCGGTGCGAAATATTCGACGCGACATCAAGGAAGCCATTGACAAACTGGAGAAGGACAAAAAAATCAGCCAGGACGAGCAGAAACGCTCGCTCGATGAGCTGGAAAGAGTTTCGCACGCCGAGACGAAAAAGATTGAAGACCTGAGCGCGGCCAAAGAAAAAGAAGTGATGGAGATTAAGTAGAGATCAGTGACTGGTGACCGGGCGAAAAGGCGCTCCTTCGCGGGAGGGTTTTTGTTTTTTGTGGGTTACATTGGTCGCGAGATTTACTTCTCGGCGGGCTGAGTGCGTTGCAGCGTGAAGAGCTGCGTTTGATCGGCTTGAACGGCGTGAAGGAAGGTGTTCAAGTCTGGGGCGCGTGCTGTGGGAATTTGCGAAGCGATGAAGCGCAGCTTGCGTGCTGCGTGGATTGCGTTTCCGTCTGTTGAGTATTTTGATGAAAATGTGGCGTAGTCCCGTTCCACAGCTGTGCCCGTAGGCGGCTGCCCGCTGGTTCCTTGCGGCAGCTGCACGGTCGCGGTCAGCTCAATCTCCATTGGCGTGCCGAGATCGATGGAGTTTTTTCCAGAAATGTTCGCTGAGTCTGATGGTGCCTCGGGCAGGCCGGGCAGCGGTAGTAGGGCAGGAATCCGAACTGTTTTTTTGGACCAATCCACGAATTTCGGCTGGGAAAGTTCGTAGTCAACGACAAACGGCTCTTTCGTCGCATAGGGATCAGACGCAGTTATGTTGACAATCTGCCCGCGGAAGCCGTCGGAAATGGCCATCAGCTGCGCAACGTCCTTCCATTTTTCTTTAGGCGTTTTATGGAACGCCACGCGAAGCAGCAGTTCATTTTCGCCGAGCATCACGTAATGCACTTTCGCTGTCAAATTACCATCAGCGCTTAGAGAAGCGTCGACGTTCACCTTCTGCGAGGAACGGTAAAACAGTCGCTTGGGGATAGTTTGCCAAAGCTCTTGAGCTGTCGATCCGACCACAAAAATCCGCTTGCCGCGAAATTCCGCGGGAATCATGCCTTCCGGCGCAACCTCAGAGTTCAAATCTGACCAGGGTCCCAGCGTCACAGCGAAGCCCCTCGTGAGCAGATATCTGAAGCTTGCCGGCGAAGGAGGGTCGTCTTTAGGTTGTTCAGCGGAGTCCGAAACGAAGCCCGCGTCTGCAGATCCGAGCGCTGCGGTGAAAAGGACGACTTTGTCTTCAGCTGACGCATACCGCGACTTCAGAATTTCAGTCGGCCTGCGTGTCCGAAAACCAGTTGCGTCGAGTGGCAGGTCAACGGTTCTGATTCTCTGTGCGACGAACTCGTAGGCTTCGCCAACTTCGCCGTCGACCGCGCCATGCCAAAATTCGGACGATCTTTCATGCACTGCAATCAGTTCGTCTTTGTTCGGAGTAA
>QHYO01000038.1 GCA_003224135.1 Acidobacteriota bacterium
GGCGGCCGGGGCAAGGCGGGCGGCGTAAAGCTTGCCCATTCGCCTGACGAGGCGGCGGAGATGGCCTCGCGCATGCTTGGCATGAACCTGGTCACGATTCAGACGGGTCCTGCGGGCCGCATCGTGAAGCGCCTGCTGATTGAAGAGGGCCTCGACATCAAGCGCGAACTGTATTTGAGCTTGCTGGTGGATCGCGCATCAGCCCACGTGATCTTCATGGCTAGCGCTGCGGGAGGCGTGGAAATCGAAGAGGTGGCCAAGAACGATCCGTCGTCAATCCTTCGCGAAACCATCCATCCTGCGATCGGCCTACAACCTTTTCAGGCTCGCAAGCTGGCATTTGGCCTGGGACTCTCCGGGGAGGCTGCCAACCGCGCTGCCCCGTTCTTCCAGGCGCTGTATCGCGCGTTCGTAGATACGGACGCGTCGATGCTGGAAATCAATCCTTGCGTACTTACTGGCGATGGCAGGCTCGTCGCGCGGGCTCCGCGATCTAGACGAGGAAGATCCGCTTGAGGTCGAAGCGTCCAAGTATGGCTTGAACTACATCAAGCTCGAGGGCAATGTCGCGTGCATGGTCAACGGCGCCGGCTTGGCCATGGCGACGATGGACATCATCAAGTACTCGGGTGGTTCGCCCGCAAACTTTTTAGATGTAGGAGGCGGCGCTTCCGCTGAACAGGTCAAGAATGCGTTTCGCATTCTGCTTAGTGATGCCGGGGTGAAGGCAGTCTTCATCAACATCTTTGGCGGCATTCTTCGTTGCGACGTTCTGGCTACGGGCGTGGTCGCCGCCGCAAAGGATCTTCAAGTGAAAATTCCCGTCGTCGTTCGGATGGAAGGCACCAACGTCGAGAAGGGCCAGCAAATCCTGCGTGAATCGGGGCTCAACTTCACAATTGCCAATGGTATGAAGGATGGCGCGCAAAAGGTCGTGCAGCTGGCGGGAGGTGCGCGATGAGTGTCCTGGTCAACGAAAAGACGAAACTCATCGTGCAAGGCTTTACCGGGCGTGAAGGAACTTTCCACGCACAGCAAATGATCGAGTACGGTACCAATGTCGTTGGCGGCGTCACCCCCGGCAAAGGCGGCACGAAGCATCTTGAGCGACCCGTATTCAACACCGTCGCCGAAGCCGTGAAGGGAACCGCAGCGAGTGCTTCTGTAATTTTTGTCCCGCCGCCGTACGCCGCGGACGCGATTCTCGAAGCCGCAGACGCCGAAGTACCGCTGGTCATCTGCATCACGGAAGGAATTCCCGTGATTGACATGGTGCGCGTTGCGGCAGTCGTCGATAGAAACAAGACCCGTCTGATCGGACCGAACTGCCCGGGCGTCATCTCCCCAGGCAAATGCAAGATCGGCATCATGCCTGGCCGCATCCATAAGCAGGGTAATGTCGGTGTTGTCAGCCGTAGCGGCACTCTCACTTATGAAGCCGTCGATCAGCTCACGCGACTTGGGATCGGCCAGTCCACCTGCATCGGGATCGGCGGCGACCCCATCATCGGCACTTCGTTCCTGGATGCCATCAAACTTTTCAACGACGACTCTGACACTCATGCAGTGATTTTGATTGGTGAAATCGGCGGTGACGCCGAGGAAACCGCCGCCGCGTGGATCAAAACCAATATGAAGAAGCCGGTCGTCGGCTTCATCGCAGGGCAAACTGCGCCGCCGGGCCGCCGCATGGGCCATGCTGGAGCCATCATCTCGGGCGGGCAAGGTACTGCGAAAGACAAATACGCCGCGATGAATGCCGCTGGCATTCGCACCGTCGAAACCCCCGCCGATCTCGGCTCAACGCTTGCAGCGGCATTGAAGTAGTTCGACAATTCCTTGTTTTTGCTTCACCACTTCAAAAGGAGTCTTTCTCTTGGCGATTGAACGTACGTTTGCGATTATCAAGCCTGATGCCGTCGCTAGCGGCCAGCAGGGCGAAATTCTATCCCGTATTCACAAGGCGGGCTTGAAGATCGTGGCGATTAAATCCATGCGACTGACGAAGGAAGAAGCTGGCGGCTTTTATGCTGTGCATAAGGAACGTCCATTTTTCGGCGAACTGACTGAATTTATGTCTTCGGGCAAGATTTTCGCCCTGGTTCTCGAAGCCGACGGCGCAATCCTTAAGTGGCGCGACACCATGGGTGCCACCGACCCCAAAAAGGCTGCGCCAGGAACGATTCGCCACGATCTGGGCACCAGCATCGGCACGAACTGCACGCACGGCTCCGACGCTCCTGAAACTGCGGCGTTTGAAATCGGCTATTTCTTTTCCGGCCTGGAACTTATTTAAGTCGCTGGGATTCCAAACCGGCTCTGACAGAATCCCGCAGCTTCTCGCTTTCCTGGCACTTTTTTGTGGTATTCCCTGATGCGCTTACATCAGATTGCGCTTCTCCCGGCTAACAAATTGCTATTTCCGCGCGTCCCAATGGGTGTAGTCTTTTCTCGTTGAAGCCACATGGAGGTCACCATGCTTCGTCGCGACTTCCTCCACCGCAGCGCCGCAGCAGGAGCCCTGCTCGCCTCAAGCGCCGTCGCAAAACGTCTCGCCGCAATTCCGTTCTTACCGCGCAAATTCTCCGGGTCCGACACCGTTACGCTCGGCAACACCGGTATCCAGACTTCGCGTCTGGCTATGGGTACGGGCACGGTCGGCTCGGGCCATCATTCTCACCAGACCGCGCTTGGCATGGAGGGTCTGCCTCGCCTTTTGCTCAATGGCTACGACAACGGTCTGCGCTTTTTCGACGCCGCCGATTCTTATGGCAGCCATCCTCATGTAGCCGAAGCTCTCAAGCACGTAGACCGCACCAAAGTAACCGTTCTCACGAAGTCGTGGTCCCGTAGTGCTCCGGAAATGCGCGCCGATCTCGACCGCTTCCGTAAGGAGCTGGGCACGGACCATCTCGATATCGTCCTCATGCACTGCCTGACCGAAGGAGACTGGACCACGCGCTACCAGCCGGTGATGGACGTTCTCTCCGAAGCCAAACAAAAAGGGGTCATTCGCGCACACGGCTGCTCTTGCCACTCCATTGAGGCGCTTCGCGCTGCGGCTAAATCGCCGTGGGTCGATGTCGATCTTGCGCGAGTGAATCCCGTCGGTGCGCAGATGGACGCCGAACCAGATACGGTCATCAGCGTCCTTCGCGAAATGAAAGCGTCCGGCAAAGGGGTAATCGGAATGAAAATCCTGGGGCAGGGCGCGCTTCGCGATCGCCAGGACGAAGCACTTCGCTTCGCACTCGGTCTTGGCGTTCTTGACGCATTCACGATCGGTGCTGAATCTATTGCTGAGCAAAACGATCTGACCAAGCGCATCGCTGCCGCCTAATTTTTCTCGCCGCCCATACTAGTCTTGGCCTCAGCCGGCTGAAAAGTTCAGAAACCAGTCGTTCGCTACAGGGTCGCGATGGAACCCACTCAACAACTCGGTCGTTTGTTGCTCTCCGTCGGAGCCATGCTGATCCTCATCGGAGCGCTTTTCTATTTGAGCCCAAAGCTTCCGTTCCGCCTTGGCCGCTTACCCGGTGACATCATTCAACGCGGCGAGCATGGCACATTTTATTTCCCGCTCGTCTCCTGTCTGGTCATCAGCGTGGTCATTAGCCTGATTCTCTGGCTGTTCAATCAATTTCGCCGCTGACTGCACACTCCCTAGGCTGCGCGTCGCCGCCGTCCGGCTGACGCCGTCCGCAATTTGTGGCAAACTGGTTGTTCCAAGACAGCGATTTTGCGCAGTCATTCTGTGCTCCCGTCGCGGATCGGCTAAAAATCACGGGCAGGCGGCTTTCTTCCTTCCGCTCCTGCCGGCAAAACAGGTACATGGACCCAAGGTTCCAGCGAAATTTCTGCATCATCGCGCATATCGATCACGGCAAGTCCACCCTTGCCGATCGTCTGATTGAAATGACGGGCGGCCTCTCCGAGCGCGAAATGTCGGCGCAGGTTCTAGATTCCATGGACCTGGAACGCGAGCGCGGCATCACCATCAAGGCGAAAAGCATTCGCCTCCATTACAAAGCCAAAGATGGCAATACCTATCGCCTGAATTTGATCGATACGCCGGGCCACGTGGATTTTTCTTACGAAGTTTCGCGCGCGCTCTCCGCTTGCGAAGGCGCGCTGCTCGTCGTCGACGCTTCTCAGGGTGTTGAAGCGCAAACCGTTGCCAACACATTTCTCGCTGCGGGCCACAACCTCACGATTCTTCCGGTCATCAACAAGATTGATCTTCCCGCCGCGCAAATCGATTTCGTGAAAGAACAAATTGAAAACGTTCTCGCGATTCCCGCGCACGACGCGCTTCCCATCAGCGCGAAAAGTGGCCTTGGTGTGGATGATGTGCTCGAAGCCATCATTCACCGCATTCCCGCGCCCACCGGCAGTGCCAAGAATCCGCTGCAGGCTCTGATTTTTGATTCCTGGTTTGATCCTTACCGCGGAGCGGTTGTTCTGGTGCGCGTGATGGAAGGCCGCATCGCGAATCATATGAAGATTCGTCTCTGCGCCAACCACGCCAAAGCCCATCGCTCTTGAAGAGCTAGAGGCCGGCGACGTCGGGTTCATTGTTGCCAACATCAAGCGCGTCGCCGATGCCCGCATGGGCGATACGGTCATTGAAGCCGGTAGCAATGCCACTCCCCTTCCTGGTTTTGAAGCCACAAAACCCATGGTTTTTGCGGGCTTATTCCCGGTCCTTGCCGATGATTACGAGCCGTTGCGCGACGCGCTCGGCAAACTGCAGCTCAACGACGCGGCGTTTTATTACGAGCCAGAAAATTCTGTAGCTCTCGGTTTCGGTTTTCGTTGCGGATTTCTCGGGCTCTTGCACATGGAGATCGTGCAGGAGCGCCTTGAACGCGAATTCGGCCTCAATCTCATCACCACTGCGCCCAGCGTGCGCTATCGCATCACGCGTGTTGGCGGTGTGGCCGTCGAAGTGGACAGCCCTGCGAAATTTCCCAATCCCAGCGATATTGAGAAAATCGAAGAGCCCATCATCAAGGCCATGATCATCACCAGCGACGATTCTGTGGGCGGAATCTTGCAGCTTTGCCAGGACAAGCGCGGCACACAGAAAAACTTCGAATACCTCTCGCCCACGCGCGTCATGTTGACTTACGAATTGCCGCTGAACGAAATCGTGCTCGATTTCTACGATCGGCTCAAATCCGTTTCGCGCGGCTATGCTTCACTTGATTACCATCTCGAAGGCTACAAGGAATCCGACCTCGTAAAACTGGATGTGCTGGTTGGCGGTGAGCCCGTGGATGCGCTCGCCATGATCACTCATCGTGATATGGCCTACGAACGAGGCCGCGAACTCGTGACGCGCCTCCGCAAGCTCATTCCTCGCCAGATGTTTGAAGTTCCGATCCAGGCCGCCATTGGCAGCCGCGTCATCGCACGCGAAACCGTTGCCGCCATGCGCAAAAACGTTCTCGCCAAATGTTACGGCGGCGATATTTCTCGCAAACGCAAACTCCTCGAAAAGCAAAAGGAAGGCAAGCGGCGCATGAAGCGAGTCGGCCAGGTCGACATCCCCCAAGAGGCTTTCCTCGCCGTCCTGAAGGTTTCCTCCGCCGAAGAGGAAGACTAACTGGTCCGCAATCTTTAGTTTGATTTTTCTCGAACGTCAGAAATCAGTTTTCCGCGTTGCAATTGAATCGAAACCGAATCTCCGATTTCTACTTGCTCCGTCGATCGCAACACGTTCCCTGCCGCGTCGGTTGCAATCGCGTATCCGCGCTCCAGCGCTTTCAACGGCCCACGTTCCTGTAACTGCAAAGCGAGCCGCTCCAAGCGATCGCGCTTTTTTTGCAGAAGCCACTCTGCCCGCGTGCCAAGCTCGACGCTCCGTTTATCAAGTCGAAGCCGCAACGCCGCAATCTTCATGCGAAAATCGAACCTGATAATCTGCAAATGCGCCGCGGTAAACCGCTTGCGCAATTGCTCCAGCCGCGCCCTCAATCCCATCGCAACACGCGACGTCAATTCATCCGCGCGTTGCCGTTGTTGCCTCAGCAAATCGAGCGGCCGCCGGAATCCGCGCCGCGCCGATAGCTCGTGCACACGCCGGCTCAATACAAGGATTCGATACCGCATTTGCTCGCCCAATGCGTCTTGCAAGTTCTTCACGTGCTTGTCGAATTCGCGCCGCGTCTGCACCACCATTTCCGCAGCAGCAGACGGTGTCGATGCCCTCACATCCGCCACAAAATCGGCAATCGTGAAATCTGTTTCGTGCCCTACGCCCGAAATTACTGGAATCTTCGATTCAAAAATCGCGCGTGCGACGATCTCTTCGTTGAACGCCCAAAGGTCCTCCATTGAGCCGCCGCCGCGTCCCACGATCAGCACATCCACCGTTTTTTGCAAATTGAAAA
>QHYO01000349.1 GCA_003224135.1 Acidobacteriota bacterium
CCGCGGTGACAAAAGGCCCGATCATCCAGCCGAGTCCAACAGGGATGTTGCGTGTAAGCGAAACCACTTCGCTCTGCACGTAGACGCCGTGGTCTTTTTCTTCCATGCGCCACCACGTTTCCATTCCCCACAGAAATCCGTTGTCGCTTTCGCGGGGTTTCTCGCGCTCGTCTGGTTTGCCGGGATTTTCCACTTCCGCGATGTGAGTAGCGCTGCTGCGGCTGTGCGCACGCGATGCGGAATCGCGAGTGTAGACAACGTCGTGTTCGGTATTCAGCACAACCGTGATCACCTTCTGCCGCCGAAATCGCAAAAAAATCCGAAAGTGATCTCCGTCGCGCGACTCGATCTTTGAGCGTGCAACATCCGGAGCGTAATATTCCGCGTGACGATCGTAATCTTCGAGGACGCGCAGCACGTCGTCGAGACGCGCACCAGGGATAAACACCACGCCTTCCCAGTGATGAATCATGCAATCCGGGCAATGAAATTCGCTGCCGGATGCGAGCTTGCGACGTTGTTGGAGTTCCACGGCGCCCTGGGCTAAGTCCGTGTAACTCCGTTTTCTCGCCGCTTCAGGGAGTCGATCGATCCATAGCAGATCGGTGCCGCGTTGCAATTCAGAATTATTACGTGCCTCTGTGGCGCGGACGTAGTTCGCAAATGCTTCCGCCATTTTTGCATTTCCGACGCTAGGTTGAGGTCCCGAAAACAGATTGGCTGGCTGAACCAGAATCAGCAAAAAAGGGATCGAGGTGGAGAGCGAGAGGGACCGCAGCAAGTGTCTGCCAAAGACACCAGCTTTCGTTCGCGTGGGTGGCCCGCATCGCGGCAAGTGCTTGATTCTACGCATACTTGTGCAACTCCGCCAATACGGATGCAAAGCGGTTGCCATTAGTTTTAAGATCGGGCTGTCTGGTTAAGATAGGGTTGCGTGTTGGCAGTGAGGGAGACACGGCCACTAAAAACGAAAGCGGGTTGGGTAGCTCGCACACGGCCCCTTGCGGAGCCGCTGTCCCCGCGCGGCCCCCAACCCGTTGTGACACTTTAAGCAGAAGCCGAGAATTAACCAATGGGCCGAGAGAGCCAAAGGACAGGGTACGCAGGTCTTAGTACGGCGCACCCAGTAACTGTTTAGCGAAATCAACCATTAAGCCAAATGATATCAGTAATTTACAGGTAGTACTACGATCGTGCAACAGGGCGCCGAAGTGGAAATTACTCGCATTTCACTCCTATTTGAAAACTCTATGGATTACACATATAATCCAATCATAAGAATTAGATGTCTATCCCTGATTAAGTTGCAGTTGCTTTATGGGAGACAATGAGCTATTCCAGCATCCTTTTCAAAACAAGCTGGCTGTCCGGAACACTAGCCCGGGCCACCGCGAAACTATTCAGTGCCTCTCTGAACAGCTTGATCTTTCCGTTCTCGGCGATCAAGCGGCCAAAGAAGAGCTGATGAACGGATCGGCCCGTCTTGCTCGACACCGCGGTGAACTCGTATTCGCCAAAAGCCTGCTCAGGAGTATCGATCAGCACCTTAATATTCTCGAATTCGAAGCCTGGACAGAGATCGCGCACGAATTGGAAAAAACCGGCGATCGCTTCGCGTCCCTTGTACTGTGAGGGAACCCCGAACGTGGCAAGATAGGGGATCTCAAAGGCGCCATCTTCAGCAAACATTTCCGCCGCCTTCTTCGGATCCCTGAGCGAGAAAGCGGTGAATTCAAGCATGAGTTCCTTTGCGTTTTTCTTGGACCTGTTCTTGGCCTTCAATTTGCGTTGTCTCCTTGCGCTTCAATATGGATTATTAGTATAATCCATTGTCCGAATTCGATTCACGCAATCCCGATTTGGTTACAGTTTTCTTTAGGAGGGTCAATGCGCCATTCCAAAGCCGAAAAGGCGAAAACTCATAAGCGCATCGTTGCTGTCGCCTCGAAGAGATTCCGCGAAGAGGGGCTTGCCGGGATCGGAATCGCAGACCTGATGAGGGAAGCCGGCCTAACCGTCGGCGGCTTCTACAAGCACTTCAAATCGCGTGATGAGTTAGTGGCCGAAGCGGTTGGGTCGGCACTAGGAGTGTGGAAGCATCAGGTGGAAGCCGCTGCCTCCGGCGGGCCGACCGTCACCTACCAGTCGCTAATCGATGATTACTTGAGCGAAGCGCAGCGCAATCATCCAGGCACGGGCTGTCCGGTCAGCGCTTTGGCAGGAGATATCGCGCGCAGCGACAAGCGCACTCGCGCTGTCGTTACTCGGCAAATTCGAGACAACATTGCGTTGGTCGCAACTCTGATTCGTGACACCAACCAGAATGACCAGGGCGAGAAGGACAAGAGCGCCGCAAGAGCACAAGCAGTCTTGACCTATTGCGCGCTTGTCGGTGCCATCGGCGTGGCTCGCGCGGTATCGGACGAGCAGCTTTCGCGCGAAATCCTGAAGACTGTGGCGCAGCTTCTGAAGAGTCACGCTTCGTAGAGTCACTCGACGACCTCACGAAGGGGAAAGAGAGCGCGATCCCGAGGGGCTCGGGACTGGTCGATCGTGCACCCACGCCGTCCAGCTGCCGAAAGTAAGGGGAGGAGAGCGGAATTGGGAATAAAATAAGGGGTTGGCGAGTCTAGTCGGATAGGAGAAGAATGGCGGACGTGCTGGAGTCCGGTGAGCGCGAGCGGTTTGAGCGGCTGGTGATGCCGCACCAGGATGCCGCGTTCAATTTTGCGCGGTGGCTGCTGCGGAGCCGCGCGGACGCCGAGGATGTGACGCAAGAAGCGATGGTGCGGGCGTACAGGTTCTTTCGAGGATTCCGCGGCGGCGATGCGCGGGCCTGGCTGTTGCAGATCGTGCGGAACGCCTGCTACACGTGGCTGGAGAAAAATCGCGCCGTGGACTTGACGACGGAATTTGATGAGAGCATTCACCAACAGCACAGTGGCAATTCGCCGGAAGCCGCCGCGGTGGCGGCAAATGAGCGGGACCATTTGATGCGCGCGCTCGAGAGTTTGCCGCCGCGTTCGCGGGAAGTGCTGGTATTGCGGGAACTGGAAGGCTGTTCGTACAAGGAAATTGCCGCGATCGCGTCTGTTCCGATTGGCACGGTGATGTCCACGCTGGCACGAGCGCGTGAACGGCTGCAGCAAGTGCTGAGCCGGTCCACGGGGCGCGCCGCGGCCGGGACGCCCGTCCGCAGGGACGGAGGTGCGCTGTGACCTGTGATCTTTCGCGGTCCTTGCTGCATGGATATCTGGATGGCGAACTCGATCCCTTGCGTGCCGAGGAATTCGAGCGGCACCTGGAATCGTGTTCACAATGTATCGCGCAACTGGGAGAACAGGAATCGCTGCGTGCTTCGCTGCAGTCCGCGCAATTGTACGAGCGCGCGCCTGCGGGCCTTTCGACAAAGATCAAGCGTCAGATTGCAAGCGCGGAAGCGGAATCGGATGATCAATGGTCTTGGGTGCCCATTTGGCGATGGATCGCGGTTAGCGCCGCAATCGTAGTTCTGGTGGCGGTTGCGTATCTTGGCGGGCAGCGAATTTTGGCGGGTAGGTCTGGCGTCGAGCAAGCTGAGCTGACCGAAGTGATCGATGCACATGTCCGATCGCTGCAGCCAGGACATTTGACGGACGTCGCTTCCACCGACCAGCACAATGTGAAGCCGTGGTTTGATGGGAAGCTCGATTATGTTCCTCCGGTGCGCGACCTGGCCGAGAACGGATTTCCACTGGTTGGCGGCCGTCTTGACGTGCTGAATGGACGGAGTGTTGCGGCGTTGGTTTATGGCAGGCGAAAGCATTTCATCAACGTGTTTGTGTGGCCAGAGTCAGGAAAGGAATCACTGATTCCCGCGACGGGAACACGCAACGGCTATCAGTGGATTTATTCGCGCGCACATGGAATGGAGTTCTGCGCGATTTCCGATGTATCCGCGGCGGATTTGCACGATTTGACGGAATTGTTGCAGGAATAATATTGCCGACAGGCGAAGCGCACAGGCTTTAGCCTATGCCACCGTGATCACATTGCAATCCAGAGCGCTATTTGATCTTGCTGGCGGCGATGGCGCTCTTGGGCATTTGTTTGGCATAGATCAAGTGCAGCGTGACGCTTCGGGTCTCGCCATTGTGGATGGTGACGTTTTTCTCCCACTCGGAGAAAATTCCGTTTGCAGAAGCGCGCAGGTCGTAGTTGTCCGCGGGAAGCCTGGGAATTGTAAATCTTCCATGAGCGTCGGTGTGCACGGCGTGTGCGGCATTTCCGCCAGACGATTGATAGCTGACGGCTGCGCGGGCGACGGGCCTGTCATTTGGACCGATCACCACACCGGTGAGAACGCTCCTGCCTTTTCGATCAGGCGAAGCCAACACCGATCGAGAGGCGACCAGAGCAGTGGTCAGCAGCGTGGCGAAAATAATCAAGAAATAGAGAAGACGTTTCATGGTTGCGCCTCCATACTCACCCCTTCAGTGTAGGTGTAATCCTTAGCGGTATGGGCGGGCGTCACGAATTTGTGCTGCGCGAAAACCTGTCTCTCCGTACAGGTGAGTACGAGAGTTCAGAGTGACGCTTCGAGCTGCAATTCGTCACCAGCTAAGAGCCTGTGGCGTTTCTCGGGCGTCTTCGAACGATTGCGGCCTGGATGGTATGAAATACTTGAGATCTTGACTTCGATGGGGAGCTGACATGCCTCGCTATCTTACACAACATTCACTGGCGTGCCTGACGCGACAAGGAGCCGAAGCGCTTGCGCAGCGCATGCAAGCCGGGGGTGGTCCGCGGGCCGAGCGCGTACTTGTGAACATGGTGGAGGGGAAAATGATTACGGAGTGTCAGGCGGAGACGCGAGAGGCGCTCGAGGCATGGCTCAGCTCTGAAAAGATGCATTACGACTGGATCATGAGAATCGAATGGGAGTTGCGCAACGGCCAGCTGGAATCTGCCGGATAGGCGCGAAGGCAGCGGCGATTCCAGCTTTTCTGCTCAATGCCGCGGCTCACTTCGAATAGTTGCGATTCGCAGGTTAGTTCACGCGGCGTAAAATTATCGTTATGACACGAGTTCCGCATTAGAGGTCGCCTCGTGACTTTTCTGAGCGATATTGTTTTGTCGCGTGTATGCTAGCGGAAAGCTGCTATTCCTGGTGCTCGCCCAAATGGCTCACTCATGAAAAAGTCGCGCATTTTGTTGTCCCTGATGACAGAAGAAAACGATTTCCAGCTGGAGCAGGCCGCCTCGGCGCGCCGCGCAGCGGAAGGGCTTCCGGTTGAATTGCAGATTCTGTTCGCA
>QHYO01000348.1 GCA_003224135.1 Acidobacteriota bacterium
CAGCCGCGTTGAATTTTTGGCGCCCGTTCAAGACGTCAGAATCTTTTACGCCGCCGCCGACCTCCTAGTCGCTCCTTCCCTCGAGGACTCTTTCAATTTGCCGGTACTCGAGGCGATGTCATGCGGACTACCCGTTGTTGTCAGTTCACGCGCGGGAGTGAGCGACTGGCTCGTGAATGCCGAAGATTCCGTAATTCTGAAAGATCCGGAAAACGCGCGGGAGCTGAGCGAGGCGATCCGCATGCTCGCGTCAAATTCTTCGGTGCGGGAGGCCATCGCCGCAAGTGCCCGGCAGACGGCAAAGAAATTTTCCTGGGCCGCTCACGCGAGCGAATTGCGAAAGCTGATGGCGAAAGCCATGCTGGCAAAGTCGCCCTGCACCTTACCGGGCAAGTCCGCTTGAA
>QHYO01000350.1 GCA_003224135.1 Acidobacteriota bacterium
GCGCCGTTTCTCTCTGGCGCTGTCAAACAGGTTGGTGATCAGCTCTGGCTCGATTTCAGCCGAAGCCAGCTCCGGCCCGCCACTCACTGCACGAATCGAGCGGACTGTCTTTCAGCGAAACTGAACTTCTAGCGCGTTGCTAGCCGCAAAATAGGACAGCTTCGAAGGCCGGATGTACACCACACCATCTTTGGCGATGTATTGTCCGAGCGAGGCATCATCGGCCTCCGGGCGGTAGCCGACTCTCTGCAGATACGTCGTTAAATCATCGGGACTCAACACTTCTCCAGGAGAAATCTGAGCTGGAGCGGAAAAAATCTGAGTGGTGTTCTGTAGAATGTGTCCCGAAAGGCGGGCATCGATCATGCGCCCGTATTTCACGTAGTAATACCCAAAAACGCTTGCCGCAATAACAACACAGCCAAAGACAACACCGAGCAGAGTTAGTCCGTACCTGGACGTCCAGAACCCTTTTTGTATGCGGATACGCAAGGCTTCTCCAACGGGCTGAACTTATATTGTCTCTTACTGTTCCAATCTAGGAAAGGCGCAGTTTCCTCAGTTAAGAAAAGCAAAACCACGACTCCGTTAGGTGAGCGACTTGTTTTCGCTCGATGGCGTGAAATGCAAATCCACGTGATACATAAGAATGTCTACCGGGACGGTGTAATCCACCAGGATCGTTACCTTTGACGTGCCCGCCGTTACTTTAATGTCTTCGCGCTTCGCCGGTATTTCCAAATCCTGAATGGTTTTGAAGACCGTCTCGCGAATCTGCTCTTCCGTTTGCCGATTCACCACGGCAAAGCGAGCGATTTCCTGGATTTTGTCCGCCAATTGGTATTCCGCAGAGTACGGCGGGACCACCTTCCACGCAGCAATTACCCCTATAACTAAAATCGCGGTGACAATGATTGCCTTTAACTTGCCCTCTCCCCGCTGTGCTCGTTTTCCGCGCATGTGTTTTTGAGTCGGAGACAATTGTCCGCTCCTGCTGTGCCTTTGCACTGATTCGTTCTACATGCCGAAGTTAGCACCGCGACCGTTACCTGTCGATACTTCCAGCGGGCAGGTGTTTCTTGGAGCTAACCCCGTCCTCCGGACAGCTCCCCCAATCGAAGTTCAAGTGTTGAGCCTAGTAGGCTCGCGCAAAGATCGCTCGTTCCTTGGCTTCTGTACCGCAATACACACATTTTCCGCTCGCCACGGCCCCGCCACTGCCCAGCACATCCGTTGCATCGACCGGAATGCACCGCATGGTCGCCCGTGTCTCTTCCTTGATCTTCTCTTCGCAATCCCCTCTTCCGCACCATCCTGCGAACGCAAATCCCGTCTCTACGGCTTTTTTGAATTCATCGTAGGTCGCAGTTGCGTGCGTGTTCGAACGCCGGAACGCCAGCGCCTTGTCATACATGGACAGGTGAATCTCGCCGAGCAATCTCTCAATCGTCACTGGCAAATCCGCAAGCGGCGCCGAGATCTTCCCTTCTCTTCCCGGACGGTCCCGCCTCGCCACCACCGCCGATTGCTTTGCGACATCCTTCGGACCTAATTCCACGCGCACCGGAACGCCGCGCATCTCCCAATCATTGAATTTCCAGCCCGGGCTTTGCCCTTCTCGCTCGTCCAGTGTCACTCGAATCTTGGCCTTCGCAAGTTGTGTCTTCAACTCCTTCGCTGCGCCAAGCACCGCCGCCTTCTCTTCGTCATTCTTGAAGATCGGCACGATCACCACTTGATACGGCGCAAGCTTCGGCGGCAGCACCAGTCCTTGATCATCTCCATGCACCATGATGATTGCGCCGATGAAGCGCGTCGAAAGTCCCCACGACGTGGTCCAGCAATGCTGTTGCACTCCCATGTGGTCGAGATATTTCACTTCAAAAGCCTGCGCGAAGTTCTGCCCAAGAAAGTGTGATGTTCCGGCTTGCAGCGCCTTCCCGTCCCCCATCATCGCTTCGATCGAATACGTAATATCGGCGCCTGCAAACTTTTCCGCGTCGGACTTGGCACCAGGAATTACCGGAATTGCCGCATCGTTCACCGCAAAATCGGTGTAGATGTCCAGCATTTGCCGCGTCTCTTCCATCGCTTCAGGTTGCGTCGCATGCGCCGTGTGTCCTTCCTGCCAGTAAAATTCCAGCGTGCGCAAAAATAGCTTTGTCCGAAGCTCCCACCGCACCACGGAGTTCCATTGGTTCATCAGCACCGGCAAATCCCGATAAGACTGAATCCACTTCGACCACATGTGCCCGATAATCGTCTCCGAAGTCGGACGCAAGATCAGCGGCTCGGCCAATTCTTCGCCGCCCCCTATCGTCACTACCGCGAGCTCCGGTGAAAATCCCTCGACGTGATGCTTTTCCTTCTCAATAAAGCTCTTCGGGATCAACAGTGGAAACGCTACGTTTTGGTGCCCGGTTGCCTTAAATCTGCCATCCAGCGCCTGCTGAATGTTCTCCCACAGCGCCCAGCCATAGGGCCGCACAATCATGCAGCCTCGCACCGGCGCGTAGTCCGCCAGCTGCGCCTTCAACACCAGTTGGTTGTACCACTCGGAAAAATCCTGTGCTCGTGTAGGAAGTTTTTCTTCAGCCATGCGGCGCTCTATCGTTCCTCAGCAAAAAGAATTTGTATCTTCGAACGAAAAAGCGTAACGGACACGCCGCGGGGTGTCAACGAACGCCGCTTGCGTGTTCTTTTGGGACTGCACCGCTTTGAATTCCGCCGCCGTCAAGGTAGCATCCTTCGCCAAGGCATACGCGTGACCGACCAGCAAACGAAAGCTCCCTCCTCAACCAGCCACATCCGCACCATCGGTTTCCTTCCTCTGTTGGCGATTTTCTACGGCTACACCGCGGGCGGACCTTTCGGCTACGAAGATATTTTCTCGCAGTCCGGACCAGGCATGGCTCTCTTGTTCCTCACCTTCGTGCCGTTCTTCTGGAGCATACCAATGTCGTTCGCCTCCGCCGAACTCAACGGCATTCTCCCCGTGCAGGGTGGCTTCTATCGCTGGACTCGTGCCGCGTTCGGCGACTTCTGGGGATTCCAATGCGGTTGGTGGAACTGGACTGGCACATTTCTGCTGAATAGCCTCTACGGCGTGCTGGTCATGGATTATCTCGTGCACTATTTTCCCGGACTCACGGGAAACGCAAAGTGGGCCGGCGCTTGCCTTGTGCTCTTCTTCCTTTCCTATCTCAATATCCGAGGTATCCAGGTTTCTGGCTGGCTCTCTGTCGCGATGCTGGTCGCTATCCTCATTCCCGTCGTTTGGCTCTGTGCTGCTTCCCTTCTGCATTGGCACTACAACCCGTTGCTCCCTTGGACTCCTCCGGGCAAACCATTCGGTGCGATCTTCGGCGTGGGGCTCGCTCTCGCCATGTGGAACTATGCAGGTTACGAGCAATTGTCGAGCGTTACGGCCGAAATGCGCGATCCGCAAAAAACGTTTCCGCGCATCCTGCTCTGGAACACGCCGATGAACATCCTCACCTACATACTTCCCGCTTCGCTTGCCATCGCAGCACTCGGCAATTGGCAGGATTGGCAAACCGGCTACATAGTTGAAGCCTCGCATAGGATAGGCGGCCCTGTGCTCGGCATTGCGATGTTGCTCGCCTCCATCATCGGCACAGCTTCGCTCTCAAACAGCACCATTCTGTACACCACTCGAATCCCCGCCGCCATGTCGCAGGATGGCTACCTCCCAACCTGGATCGGCAAAATTCATCCACGTTACGGGACCCCAGCACGCGCCATTGCCATCTCTTTAATGGTGTATTGTCTGCTCGCACGATTTCGGGTGGCGGATCTTGTCAACATTTATATCTGGGCGCGCATTGCCACCTCCATGCTCACTCTTTTGGCTGTCTGGGGCATGCGTAGCAAACTCCCCAACGCTCATCGCGAATTTCGCTTACCCGGAGGCGCTTTCGGCCTGGCCTGTGCGATCCTCTTTCCCGCCATCCTCTGTGCAGTGAAAATCTATTACAGTGAACCGTTCGTCTGGCGGTGGGCGCCATGGTTGCTGGGAACTGGCCCAATCGCCTTTATCATTTTGCGCTGGGGCTTTGGCCTGAAGCCTAATCCCGTGGGAGTAACTCAATGACGCCATTCACTCGTCGGAATTTCCTGCAAAATGCAGTTACCGGAGCCGCCGGGTCGACCGCTTTTTCAAATTCCATGTTCGGGATCTCGAGTTGGCTCGCGCAAACCAACCGACCCGACGTTCGATTTTCTACTGAGCCCCGCGAACGCATCGCTGTCGCATCCTACCCGTTCCGCGAATTTATCGCCGGTAAACAAGATGCTAAGACCACCACGCCTTCAAAAATGCCCCTAAAGGACTTCGCCGCGCACGTCTCGGCGAAGTTCAACGTTCGAAAAATTGAGCCTTGGAGTGAACACTTTCTTTCACTCGAACCTTCCTACCTCGATGACGTTCACAACGCGGCCGCCAAAGCAGGCAGTTCTTTCGCCAACATCGCAGCCGATGGCGGCAACAGCCTCTATTCCTCTGATGCCGCCGAACGCCAACGTGCCATTCAGTTTGGAAAAACGTGGGTCGCCGCCGCGGCTCGCCTCGGCTCACCCAGCGTTCGAATCAATATCGCAGCTTCAAAAGGTGCAAATGCAAAGCCGGATCCCGCGCTCGTCGCTGAAGGCCTCAAGCCTATAGCCGATGACGCTGCCTCCAAGAATGTCGTGGTCCATCTTGAAAACGACAATCCCGTCAGCGAAGACCCCTTCTTCATCGTGAGCGTCATCGACCGCGTCAAAAGCCCCTGGCTTCACGCACTTCCCGATTTCGGCAATAGCCTCGCTGCTCTTCCCGCTGAAGATGCTTACCGCGGACTCGACCAAATGTTCGCGCACGCTTACGCCATCTCTCACGTCAAGGAAACCATCACTACTCGTTCGAATGCCGTCGCACACGTAGATCTCGCCAGAAGTTTCTCATTGGCCGCGAAGCACGGCTACAAAGGCAACTTTTCCATGGAGTTTGATTCGGAAGGCGATCCTTATGAAGGGACTGCCAAACTTATCGCGGCAACAATTAAAAATCTCTCTTAGCTGTTGGACGATTGCGGGGATTTGCTAAACAGCTTGCTTCCAGTCATCTGGCGGAAATTCCAATCCCCAGAACTTTGCATCAGGCCGCAGGAATTCCACGCCAACTTCACTCTTTCCTTGCGGCTTCTCCTGTACTCGCACGACTCGGCATTCTTTGTCCCCCGTCACGGCCGAGCTCCTCACAAATATGCGCGATCCCGCCTTGACCTTCATGGCCAGTGAAATCAAAGCTCCATGCGCGTTCACGACCAGGGTCACAGTCTCTTCCGTAATTGCCGAATCGCCCTGCGGCGTCCAACGCACCTGGATCGGCAACCGCAGCACCACGCGCTGGCTGCGCCGCATTTCGATTCCACTTGATGCTTCGTCGTTCACAGGGGATCGCTTTCTGTCGGGTAATTCATCATAAAACCGATATTCCTGTTTCAAGTATCGTTAAAATCTCTGATTTTTCGGAGCGCATCCGCCTGGGAACTATTTACAGGTTCTCCGCATCGCGCTACTTTCGACCTCCCGGCTTGCGCCCTCCCCCCAGCCAAACTCATTGGGCAAAAACAAAGGAGAGCTTCATGGCCACTGCAAGGAAGGCGAAAGACCGCAAGTCAAGCGGTGAACTCCAGCATCCGCTGCGCATTGTACCGCTGCACTCGGCTCCCCGCGCCGCCGCAACGGGATCTCCGCAGCTTACTTATCGCAATGGCCCGCTGCTGACCAATGTTCAGGTCTTCTCGATTTTCTGGGGCAAAGCCTGGCAGGACTCCGCAAATTTGCCACTCATGACTCACATGAACGATTTCTTCGATTTCATTCTCACCAGCAAACTCGTGGACCAACTCTCCGAATACAACATCCCCGGCAAATCCATCGGCCACGGCGCGCGCACTGGCTCGACTGTTCTCACAAAGTCCGAACCCGCCAAGACCGTCACCGACGCTGCCATCCAGAAGCTGCTTCAATCCGAAATTGCCTCAGGTTCGCTTCCTGCGAACACTCCCGATTCTCTCTACTTCGTTTTCCTTCCTCCCGGTGCGCAAGTCAGTCAGGGCGGCGCGAAATCCTGCGAGACCTTTTGCGGCTACCATGACGCCACAAACGACGGTATTTTTTATGCCGTTACGCCCTATCCCGGCTGCACAGGATGCGAAGGAGGTCTCGCAATTCCTGACGCGCTCACTTCCACTTCCTCGCACGAACTCTGCGAAGCCATCACCGATCCCATCCCCGGTACTGGCTGGTATGACGATGCAAACGGAGAAATCGGCGACATCTGCGCCTGGAAAACCAAAACTCTTGGCGGCTACGTCGTCCAGTTGGAATGGTCCAACGAAGCGGAAGCCTGCGTCTAACAAGTTCGCCACAATCATATGATTAGTTGGACAAACGACGCGGTCTTCGCTCCGCACCGCCTGCAGCGCCCTTGCTACGCTATTTCTGACCGCCGGCACATCAATAGGACGCAGTGAGCAGCCGCGATTCCGCCCAGCCGGTTGATCGGAGCAACCCTTGCGCACATTCCTCTCACGATTCTGCATTTTGTCGGGTCTTCTCATTAAACTCGCCCTTTCCGCGAGTGCGCTTTCGAGCCAATCCTCAGCGCCCACTGCAGCGGTTATTGCTGCCCCGAGCGTTCAACACAGCACCAAAGCGATCAACTACCGTCGTGCCGGCAGCACTCTCAAGATCAATTTTCGCGGCACACCGCTATTGCCAATGGCTTCCGGCGAAGCCGAAGTGAAGAACAAGGGCAATCGCGTGGAAATCTCAGCAAAGTTCACAAATCTCGAGGACGCCACAAAATTCGGCCTCGAGTACCTCACTTACGTTCTGTGGGCCGTCTCCCCGCAAGGTCGCGCCGAAAATCTCGGCGAGCTCACTCTCAAAAGCGGCAACGGTGAAGTAAAAGCCATCACTGACATGCAAACCTTCGGCATGATTGTTACCGCCGAGCCGTACTTCGCCGTCTCTCAGCCCGGCGATACCATCGTCCTTGAGAATGCTGGCGACTCCGCGGGCGAAAATATTGAAGCACGTTACGAACTTCTCGCGCGTGGCGTCTATTCCTCGTCCAACACCAAAATAGAAAACGCTATTTTCGGCATCGACCGGAAAACTCCTCTTGAACTCTTTCAAGCGCGGAACGCCGTGCGCATCGCGAGAAACGCGTCGGCCGACAGGTATGCAGCCGCTTCCGAGAGCAAAGCTGAACAGCAATTGCAGGCTGCGGAAGATTCTTATCGTCAAAAGCGTGATCGCAAACTCGTTGAGGCCGCAGCGCGCGACGCAATTCAAACCGCTGAAGAAGCTCGCGTAATCGCGGTCAAAGCCAAATCGGAGGAAGAAGCACAGGCAAAAACCGCCGCCGACCGGCGCGCCGCGGAGGGACGCGAAGCGAAAGCTCGCGCCGACGCTGAGTCTGAATCGAAACGTCGTCAGGAAGCCGACGAAGCTCGCGCCCAGGCCGAAGCTGCAAAGGCCGAAGCAGAGCGCCTCAAGAAGGATGCCGAGAAGGCCGCGGCGGAGGCCGCCATAGCAAGAGAAGAAGCAGAGAAAGCCCGCGCCGCGGCGCTAGCCGAACAACAAGCCGCCATAGAGCAACGGCAAGCGGCACAAGCGGACGCGGAAACGGCGCGCCAGGCCGCCGCCAAAGCCGAATCCGAAAAAGCAGATCTTCGTGTCCAACTTCTCGGTCAGCTTAATTCCATTTTGCAAACTCGTGACAGCGCCCGGGGGCTCATCGTCAATATGTCCGATGTTCTCTTCGACACCGGCAGCTCCACGCTGAAATCTGGAGCTCGCGAAAAGCTCGCAAAAATCTCCGGCATCTTGCTCGCGCATACCGGACTCACGCTTCAAATTGAAGGCCATACGGACAGCGTCGGCTCCGATGATTTCAACCAGCAGCTCTCCGAACGCCGCGCCGACAGCGTCCGAGATTTTCTTGCGGAGCAGGGGGTTTCACTGTCTGCTATCTCGGCGCGCGGCTTTGGCAAGACGCAGCCCGTCGCGTCCAACGACACTTCCGAAGGCCGCCAGCGTAATCGCCGCGTCGAACTTGTCGTCAACGGCGACGCCATCGGCAAATCCGCATCGAACGCGACCACCACTTCAACCCCCTGAGAATTTTCATTCCTTGCTATTCGACTCGGCACCAGCAGCAGACTTCTCTTCACATGTTTTGCAAGCCAGCGCGGTTCCGATCCGCGAACGCCTGCCCTGGTCAGTCATCACCCACGATCTGTTCATTCAGGGCGGATTGTGCCGCACATGCCGTGTGTGCCCGCATTCCAAGTCCGCCACCCAATCACGGTGTTCGTCTTGGTGAAACCCGAGAATCTTTCGTTCGTACACACTTACCCTTCGATCCGGGTCACTCGTCAACCCATTGATTCCCCGCAAAATTCTTACGGCAGCCCAAATGTAAACAATGAAGAGCCCGCAGCTACCGCAACATATTGTTTTCCTGCGATCGCGTAGGTCATCGGCGAAGAATATATTGAGGCTCCGCACTGGAAATGCCACAGCGCCTTCCCGCTCGCCGCATCGAGCGCAATAAAATTCCCCTCCGCGTCCCCGGTGAACACGAGTCCACCTGCCGTCGACAAAACTCCCGACCATGTCGGCGAAGGATGTTTCCACTCCCACTTAATTTTTCCAGTGTTTGGATCAAGTGCCCTCAGAGCGCCATAAAACGGAGCGGCATCATCATTCGGAAAGTAGGCTGACCCGTAATAGGCGTGTCCCGCGTCGTAAGGCTGCGGCGCCGTTGAGAAAATGTCGCACTGCTCTCGCGCCGTCACGTAAAACAATTTCGTCTGCTGATCGTACGTCGGCGACATCCAGTTCGTCGCTCCCGCAGCTCCCGGACACACCTTGTTCCCTTCGAGCGTTGGCAACCCTTCCTTCGCCGGGACCGGCCGCCCGTTCGCATCCTTTTCCTTGGCCCACGAAACTTTCGCGTAGGATTCCGCGCGAATTAATTTCCCATTCGTGCGGTCAATCACGTAAAAAAATCCGTTCCGGTTCGCCTGCAGAATCAGCTTTTTTCCGCCATCGTCAACCATCACCGGCACTTGCGTCGCATCGTAATCATGTTCATCGTGCTGCGTAAACTGAAAATGCCATTTCAATTTTCCCGTGTCTGGGTCGAGCGCCAACAGAGAATTCGAGTACAAGTTATCTCCCGCGCGTCCTTCTCCGCGATTGGATGGCGAAGGATTTCCCGTCGTCCAGAATGTCGTGTTCGTCTCCGCGTCGTACGTTCCCGTAATCCACGCCGGCGATCCTCCAATTTTCCACGATTCACCTTCCCACGATTCATTCCCCGGCTCACCCGGCCCGGGAATCGTGTAGAACCTCCATTTCTTTTCCCCGGTATTTGCGTCATACGCGTCAATGAATCCGCGAATTCCGTATTCCCCTCCCGACACTCCCACCAGCACCAGGCTCTTGATTACTAGCGGCGCGAGCGTGAAGCTGTATCCCTTTGTGTAGTCCACTGCTGACACATCCCACAAAACGTTCCCGGTTTTCGTGTCCAACGCAATCACGTGAGAATCGAGCGTCCCCATAAAAACTTTGTCGCCCAAAATCGCCAGCCCGCGATTCACTCGACCGCAGCACGGACGAATATCTCCCGGCAGCCCTCGCTGGTATTGCCAGATCGGCCGTCCCGTTCGTGCGTCGAGTGCAAACGCCCGATCATCCTGCCCGGTCCCATACAAAATCCCATCCACCACCAGAGGCGTCGTTTCAAATTTTCCGCCCGCCATCGTCTGGTAAACCCACTTCGGCGTCAGCTTTCCGGCATTCGCGGCATCGATTTCGTGCAGAGTCGAATATCTCCGTCCCGTGTAATCGCCGGAATACATCAGCCAGTTCTGCGGCTCTTTTCCAGCATTCAACAATCTCTCCGCCGTTACCTGTGCTCGTGTCGCGGCGGCAAAAGGGAATATCAAGCTCAAACAAAACGCCAGGCTGATTCTCACTTGACACCACCCTGCCCGCCGCCAACCAGAAAAGCCAGTACATCCTGTAAGTCTTTGTCAGGCAGCACTTTCTCGTCATAAGCGGGCATTAACGACTCCCGCGACTTCTGCAATGACTTCAACGACGCCTTGTCGAACGAATGGACCTGCTCCCGCATATCCATAAATTGAATCGTGAAGCTATCCTCATTCAGCAACGTTCCCTGATACTTTGTCCCGTCATTCGTCACCACGTTCACCGTCTCGTACTCCTCGGTGAACTCCTTCATCGCCTCAATAATTCCCTGCGCCAATCGCCTGCTCGGCTTCCTCAATGACTCGGTTAGATACTCCGTCGACCGCGCCGTCCCTGCTCCGGTCAAATCCGGCCCCAGCCTTCCGCCTTTTCCTTTAAACATGTGGCAGGTTCCGCAGGCCGCACTTCCGTAATACAGTTCGCGCCCGTGGTTCGCGTCGCCACTCACCGTGCTGGCCTTCTTCTCCACGCTCCGGATGTACGTCACCACCTGCCACAGCTCTTCCTCAGTCATCCCTACGCCTTGCTGCGTCGCGCCATTCGGCGGCATCGCCGTTCCCGGCACTCCGTTGTTTATTGTGTTGAATATGTCCGCGTCAGAGTCGCCGTGCTTTTTCGGGGTCCGCGTCAAATCCGGTCCACGTCCTCCTCCCCTTGCTCCCAGCCCGTGGCAGAATGCGCAGTTCGCGCGAAACTCGAATTCCCCCAGCTTCGCCACTTTCGCGTCGCCGGCATAGGGATTCTTCGCTTGTGCCGCCCCCGAAGATGCCGTCACCAGGCACACCAGTATCACCACCGCAAAATCAAAACCAAAAAATATGCGCGGTCGGACGTTCATCGTTGCACTCCTTTGTGCAAATCGAGATCGAGGCAGGCAAGCGTCACCTACATTCAGGACGCGGTCATTTCGCCGGAAACTATAGCATCACGTGGAACACAATTGGCTTCTCAAACGGCTCACGACCTTGCACCGATCCCCCCGATAAACCGACTTCACGTACTCCACGGGCGTTCCATCCGACAAGAAGGACGTCCGCGTGAATCGGAACACGGGAGCCTTGGGACGTATGCGCAAAAGCTTCGCTTCCGCGGACGTGGCAGCGCTCGCTTCGGCGACTTCGTCCGCGTGATCAACTTGTATTCCGTAGAGCTGCGACAGCGTTGCGTAGAGGGATTGGGCAGGGTCCAGCCGCGAAAGCAGATCCGGAAAAAGCTTGCAAGGCAGATGCGTCGTCTCGACGCAACCGATATCGCATCGGCCAGCCGAATCCGCCGCAGCCTCAGAATTTGCTCTTCAGACTTAAGCTGCAGCTCCGCAGCCACTTCCGCGGACGGCTGCGCACGCTCGAATGCCAGCACCGTTGAGCGAGGTTGCGACCCGCGCTCCTGCATTTCTTCGCTGCACGAAAGTAGTTGCCGAAAATCCTTTTCAAGTTTTCGACCGGAAACGAATGTGCCTTTGCCGCGTTGGCTGTAAACAATCAAGGCGCGCGGAAATCTCCTGCTCGGAAGGCACCGGATCGCCCACTTTCCAGTGGCCCGCGCGAATCTGCTCGAGCAGTTGCTGTTGGATCTGGTAGTAGAGCGGAACAACACTTTGCCGGTCGAGGGCCACGGGGTTCATCATCCGCTCCAGTTGTCTAGACGACTGGACAAATTCTAGGAACGGAGTCTCGTGTCAAGCCTTAGTTTTCGATTCAGAAAAACAGAATTTTCCTGGCCCTCGTTACACATCAACCGGCACAGGATTGCCGCGGAGAAGTCCGCTCAACGTGCATAAGGAGAGAGGAGAAGTGTGCCGGCGCTGCCCCAGTCGGATTCTCCGAGGCAGAATCAACGCAACGGCGGCGAAAAATCCGTAAGCACGAGAAACGTCGAATCCACTTTCTCGACAATCTTGCCATTGGCTTCGGACGCGTTGCGCACCGATTGCCATTCCGGATCGTCACCGAACGCCTTCCAATTCGCAGTAGCCGCCTCGCGGCTCGCGTGCGCGATAATGTACACCAGTGTGTTCGACTTCTGCGCTTCATCCATCGGTGTCCAATAGGCGATGTTCTTCATTCCGTGCTTCTCAAAAAGTTTCGTCGTATGCTCACGAAACCGCTTCAGCAAATCCGGAAGCTTCCCTTCCAAGCAATGGTAAATACGCAGTTCGTATACGCTGTTCGCGTCCGCCGCCGGATCAAATATCTTCCCGGTTGACGAAAGCAAGCTGGCGGTCGGAATCAAAGC
>QHYO01000351.1 GCA_003224135.1 Acidobacteriota bacterium
CGTATCTGATTCTTGGAAAAGAGCCGCGCGTCAAGTTCGAGTTCTTGCTGGAGCCTACCCTTGGGGGAGGATCCGGTACCGACTGCGCCTCAGATGAATTGACCGCAGACGCCGGAACAGATATATCCTCCAGGAGCTTCAGCAGAATGCGCGTTTCTCCCTTGAGCGTGGGCCGAGGCCCGCGCATCGGAAGGGTGATCAACTTCTCCGGCCAAAGAATGGGAATAGCCCACTCAATGGCGTCACGCTGTGCGTGGCCATTGCCGCGGATTTTGCCCGAAGCATCCACTTTGTGGTGTGGGGCTGAAATTACTCTGGCCGACAAGGGAAAAGATCCTCCCGGTAGAGTCAGACTCTCAAATTCAAGCTTGAGCCAGCCTTTGCCAACGAAATGTCCAGGATCGCGGAATTCCACCAAACGACCAGAGAGATACGCGCCGCGCGGAAATACCGGTCGTTCGAACATCGCCAAGGAACCGATATTGCAAAGTACTGGCTCTCCGACCTGTACCGTCTCAGAAGAAAACCTTGGCTCATTTAGTGTGCATTGGAAGAGAGTTCCAGCCGGCACGATGGACTCCGTCGTCTGTGCTCTGGCTGCAGCCGCCAGACACAACACTGCGGCAAAGAAAAGAGAAAATCTACGCATGACAGCCTCCGCTTTTCGGTCAGCAATCAGGACAAAATCCCGCGAGAGCCGAAGGTACGCTGGGCGCAGGATCTGAACTGGGCAAAGAGGCAGGGATACTGTGGTCGGACGTCGGACAGATACCTTGGGCCGAGTGAAGCATGGCTCCACCGCAGAACTAACCCGCTTATACTCCAGCGGGCTGTCTTATTCAACACCCACAAAATGCTTGTCGATCGAGTCAAGGCAGGGGTTGAAAGGCGAAGACGTGGTGATGACGCTGAACCGGATCAAGATTCAGCGTGGAATTCCAACGATGCTGTACTGCGACAATGGGAGCGAATTGAAACTCAAGACTATTTTCGAAGACGAATGGGTAATCGTGCCCCGGTGCGCGATTCCTCTTGTTGCTCTGGAAGACAGCACAATGAGGTAACAAATCTCGCGTTCCAGATACGTTCCAGTTGGGCGCATTTCGGGTTTCCGAGAGTCCTACGTTCCCTGCAGAAATCCAAGTGCCGATGTACTTCACGAGTGGGCCGAGAAAGACAATTTTGCCTGGCTCTATACCGAAGATATTCGGGATGAGTACAAGGAAGTTCTGAACCGCCCACACTTGATCGGACGGGTCGTCAACCTAATTCGAGATCGCGCCGAAGAAGTCAGGCTCCACTTCCCGATTGAAATTCCCCCGACCCCAAAGACGATTCTTTCTGCCTCTGCGCTAACGAGGGTAAAGCAGATTCTATCGTCCCATTGAACTCAAAGGATTTTCCGCAAGATCGCCTCAAGGCCCGAGTCCTCTCGCCCACACAGTTTCGTAAATAGAGGTGGAGGTAGCAATCTCGTTCTAAGGCACCTGGTCATAAATCTTGCTGGTACCCAAGACCTGATCGCCGCCGCTCCCGATCAGAAATTCTTAGAGGATTGGGTGTATACTCCGGCCGTGCGGAGGCGAACTGACGATTTTGGATGAGGCGCCTTGCAGGAGATACAAACATCTGAGCCTGGCGCGTTGGCCGGGCGTTGTACGGCGGCCGGCTCTGAGCTAGAGAGGGCGTGATGAAGCCGACCTTTGCTATTGGTATCGCAGGTGCGGCCGGTCAGGGTGTTGCCACGCCGGGCGACATTTTCGCGAAGATCTTCAGCCGGCGTGGCCTCAATTTGAATGCCTACAATGCCTATCAATCCATCATTCGCGGCGGCCACACTTTTCTGACCATTCGCACTGGCGCGGAAAAGATCACCAGTATGGGTGACCGGATCGACCTGCTTATTCCGCTTAACCAGGACAGCATGGATCGCCACCTGCGGCTGCTCACGGCCGGCGCCGCGTGTATCTATAACGCTGACACGATCCAGCCGGGCGCTGCCGCAGCCGGCGTGCAGCTCTGCCCGCTTCCGGTTTCGAAGTTGGCCGACATTACGCGAAACAAGGTTGCGCAAAACACACTCGCGATCGGCGCTGGTCTGCACATGATGGGTATCGGCTTCCCGGCGTTGGAGCAGGTCCTCCAAGAGCAATTCAAAAAAAAGGGCGAGACCATGGTGGTCGAAAACATTGGAGTTGCGCGGGCTGGCTACGATTATGCCGCGGCGCACTTCACGGCCTTCGTGAATCCGCTGCCCAAGACAGAGAATCGCTACGCGATCCTGAGCGGCAACATTGCGATGGCCATGGGCGGCGCCGCGGCGGGTGTGAAGTTCTATTGCGCTTATCCCATGAGCCCTTCCACTGGCGTTTTGCACTGGATGGCGGCGCACGCCCGCAAAGCCGGCATTATGGTGCGGCAAGTGGAGGACGAGATTGGCGTGATCAATATGACGATCGGCGCGGCTCACGCCGGTGTCCGCGCGATGTGCGCCACCTCAGGAGGCGGCTTCGCGCTAATGAGCGAAGGCCTCGGCATGTCTGCCATGATCGAAACGCCGGTGGTGGTCATCAACTGCCAGCGAGCCGGCCCATCCACGGGCGTTCCCACGAAGACCGAACAAGGCGACCTCTGGCAGATGCTGGGCGCCGCTTTTGGCGATTATCCCCGAGTGATCGCGGCACCGCTAGACATCGGTGATTGCTTTCAGCTGATCCCAGAGATGTTCAACATCGTCGACCGCTTCCAATGCCCGGGGCTTGTGCTCTGCGATCTGCTGCTATCGGAGGGCCGGCTCAGCGTAGATCCGAAGGAACTGGATTTCGGTCCCGCTATCGATCGCGGCGAGCTCATCACCAGCAATGGGACGTCCTCTGGAGTTGCCACCGACGGAGATTACAAACGGTACAGGATCACGGAGAGCGGCATTTCGCCGCGAGCTATTCCCGGCGTACCCGGACACGTGCACACCGTGGCCACTGACGAACACCAAGAAGACGGAATATTAATCAGCGACGAGTTCACCGATCCGACCAAGCGCCGCGCCATGATGGAAAAGCGCATGCGCAAAATGGTCGGCATCGAGGCCGCCGTTCCGCGGCCTGTGCTGTCGGGTCGGCCGGATGCCGGTGTTACTTTAATCGGCTGGGGATCGACGAAAGGAGTGATCGAGGAAGCCTGTGAAATCCTCTGTGAGCAAGGAATCACTGCCAATCAGCTCCAGATCCGTTGGCTCGTGCCGTTGCATGGCGAGGCTATTCTCGAAATTTTACAAAGCTCGCGGCACACCATCATTGTGGAAAACAACTACAGCGGCCAGTTTGCGCGTTACCTTCGCAGCGAAACCAGCTTTGTGCCAAATGGCCATATTCGCAAGTACGACGGCGAACCTTTCATGCCGCACCACATTGTGGAGGCCGTGAAGGAACAGCTCGCCGGGAAAACCAAACTCTCCGTTCCGGCGCACGAGATTATGGTCTGAGAGGAGACGCAGATGGCGACAAGCGCACAGCGTGCCAGTCAACTGACCATCGCCGATTTGAAAGGCAAAGTCGATCCCGACTGGTGCCCCGGCTGCGGTGATTTCGGCGTGCTCGCGGCCGTGCAAAAGGCCTTGGTGGAACTGCGGATACCGACTCACAACGTGGTCACCATAAGCGGCATCGGCTGTTCGTCCAATTTCCCCGGTTACATAAACACGTATGGCATGCACACCCTGCACGGCCGGGCCCTGGCGGTGGCCACGGGCCTGAAGCTCGCCAATCACGAGCTGACTGTACTGGTGACGGGCGGCGATGGTGACGGTTTCGGGATCGGAGGCAATCATTTCGTCCACTCGATGCGCCGCAACGTTGATCTGCTCTACATCGTCATGGACAATCAGATTTATGGCCTTACAACAGGCCAGACGTCACCGACCAGCCGCATCGGCATGAAGACGAAAAGCATGCCCTTCGGCAACATCGAAGCACCGGTCAATCCCATTTCCCTGGCGCTGGCCGCAGGCGCCACCTTCGTCGCCCGCGGTTTCAGCGGTGAACAGAAGCACCTGACGGAGCTGATCAAGCAAGGTATCCTGCACCAGGGCTTCTCCTTCCTGGACGTCTTCAGCCCGTGCGTCACTTATAATCACGACAATACCTACCAATGGTTCCGTCCGCGCGTGAAGAAGCTCGAGGAGGACTCCGTTTACGACGCGGCTGACTGGACCGGCGCGATGGAGAAATCTTTGCTGTGGGGTGACGAAATCCCCATCGGAAAATTCTTCGAGCGCACCGACGTTCCCACCTTGCACGGGGCCGAGCCGGTGTTGAACGAAGGAGCTCTGGTGCATCGCGACCCGAGAGTGCCTCCCGATGTGGCCCGCTCCTTCGTTGAAGAACTGATGTAGCGGCTCGCGCCGGCTGACGTCCAAGTCGCCCACGCGCTGCGAGGTTGAAACTCAAGATTTTCGAAAACGAATGGGTAATCGTGCCCTGGGGTGTACGATTCTCTTTCAAGAGTCCGATAACTACGTCGCGTTCCAGATGCGTTCCAGTTGCGCGAGAAAAAGGAAACAGAGAAGCAACGTGCAAAGACGCTACGAAACACGATCCAAAAGCAGGCGAAGGTCCGCTGACGCTAACCGAGATGACCCGACGGCCAAGGCCCGCCCCTACACACCACACTCTCAAAAAATAGATCATGCGCGGTCGTTGTAGATGTCGTAGGAAGAGGCAATGGCACGGACTTCGCCGAGAGTTTGGTCGCGGAGAAGTTTGCCGTCCTCGAGAACAACGTCGAGAGCATTGGTGGGCGGGAGGGGCTCGCCGTCGACGACTTCGACGGTGACGAATTCTTTGCCGTTGTGGACGAGGTTGAAGCGGCCACCTTTGCTAGCTTTGCTTGGATCGGTTACAGGATTCTTGTGGACGTTGTGCCATTTGCCATTGCGGTCGATGGCCGAACATTTCAACGCAAATTTCAGGGTGTCGCGATTCACTTGTTGCAAAAGTGCGCCGCCCATGCCGTAGCTCCAGATATCCTGCGACCAGCCTTTGCGCGTAAGTTGCGCGGTGATGTTTTGAATGGTGTAGAAATTGACGCCGTCGCCCTGAATGAAACGGACGCAAGGCACGGTTGTCTTCCAGCCTTTGCGGTTCACTTTATAGCCGAATTTGTCGCTGACAATCTTAAATAGCTCTTCGAGGACCGTGACGGCGTCACCGGAATCGGGGCGGATGACAAGTGTGCCCTTGCGGTGTAGAACTCTGTCGCGTAGCGCGCCGCCCCAAAGGTTGCGAACTGCGTTGAAAACGTCATAAGAATCGCTGACGCAGGCAACAAGGCCTTCTGGGCAGTTTTCGAGGATGTTGGCGTAAGCGTCGAGCTCCTTGGCTTCGCCCCAGGCCGTGATCGTGGAGTGTTCGGTGGCCGG
>QHYO01000352.1 GCA_003224135.1 Acidobacteriota bacterium
TCCGCCACGGACGATCGGTTCAACCGTCTTTCCCACGATCACGCCGTACATTCTTACATTCGCACCTGTTGCAAGGTCCTCGGTAGCGAACTTGTGTTTTGCGCGGACGTCTTCCTCTAGCGTATAGAGCTGACCAGCAAACGAGATTTGATCGCCTTTTCGCAGATCGGCCAGCGCGATCAGCACGTTGTCTTTCGGATCGAGTTTGAGAACCTTATTCGACATGACAACGAACTAACTTTTTTTCCTTTCGCAAGCATTCGCCGGGATAAGGCGATTTTTCCACGGGCATTGTAGAACATCGGGAGCGTTCGCAGCATCCCTTATCGTGACTTGAATCGCCAGAACTTCGCGGCGTTGCCCCCAAGTACCGCCGCACGTTCTTCCAACGAATACGCGTTTAGATAGTCTTTCACAAGATCTATGGTTCGCTCGTAGGAAGCCGCTACCATGCACACCGGCCAGTCTGAGCCGATCATCAATCGGCTGGGTCCAAAGCATTCGAAAGCGACGTCAAGGTAAGGCCGGAACTCTTCGGGCCTCCACGCCCGGCAGTCTGCTTCGGTGACCAAGCCTGACACTTTGGCGAAGACGTTCGGAAATGCAGCGAGTTCGCGGAGTCCGGCTGCCCAGACGTCAACCACTCCGCTCTTGATTGGCGGCTTCGCCAAATGGTCCAGGACAAAACGCTGGCGCGGAAATCGCTCAACGAATTTTACTGCCACCGGCAGATGCCTGGTATGGATCAGAATATCGTATGCAAGGTCGAATTCCTCGAGCATGGAAATCCCGCGCAAGAAATCTGGCTGTAGCAGGAAGTTGTCCGGCTCGCTCTGTACAACATGGCGAACTCCGACGAGCTTGCGCTTCTTCGCGAAGGATTCCAGTGACATGCGTAATCGAGACGAGCGTAAATCGACCCAGCCCACCACTCCGAGAAGGAAAGGATGGGCTTCGGCCAGCTCCAGCAGCCAGCGCGTCTCATCGAGTGTCTGCCGGGCCTGAACGAGAACACTGCCCTCAAATCCGTTTTTCTCCAGTAGCGGCTTAAGGTCGGCAGGCAGAAAATTTCGGCGAATGGCCCCCATCGAACTGTCAATCCAGTCGTAGCCTAGCGAGTCATAAACCCAAAAGTGCTGGTGGGCATCAATTTGCACAGTCGTCTGCCTTCCCCACGTTCGCCAAAGTCACGCCAAAGTCACGGACTTTGCCGCAGCGCCAGACTATGATAGCGTTTACATTTTCCTGGCGCATCTCCGGAGATACACATGAATTGCTGGCACCCAGGCCGCTCGTTGCGCCTGCCCATCATCGCGGTTTGCCTCAGCATCGCTTTGCCGGCCTTAGCGGCGGCAGGTTCCAAAGTCGATCTGAATGGTTCCTGGCTGTTCCGGATTGACGCGAAATCCGAGGGCGAAAAGGCGGGGTGGAGCAAAACGGTGCCGGAAGGCACCGAGCAGGTGTCGGTTCCTCACACCTGGAATATCGGCAAGTACGACGACTATGAAGGAATTGCGTGGTATTTTCGCACCTTCGAATTGCCATCGCGGCGCCCAGTGCAGCAACTGGAGTTGCATTTTGCTGCGACATTTTACCATTCGCGAGTCTGGATCAATGGAGTTGAGGCCGGAAGCCACGACGGCGGCCACACCGAATATTTTTTTGACATCACGAAACTTGTAAGGACTGGCGAGAACTTGATCGTAGTCGAGCTGGATAACCGGCCCACATTGACGACTATCCCCGGCCTGGCGATGAAGCTGAAGTCCTCGAAGAACATTTGGTATGACTGGTGGCACTACGGTGGAATTGTGCGTGACGTTTGGCTGAGCGAGAGTGAAGGAATCATCCTTCGACGCCAGCAAATCCGATCGGACGCCGGCAAAGAAGTCGCACAGGTACGCGATACGGTATATCTCGAAAACAAGCAGGGCAAAGAAGCTAAGCTCTCGGTGACCGCGCGAATCTACACACCCAGCGGGGCGTTCGGTGGAAGCAAAACGCAAAATATTGCGTTCCCAGCAGGCAGTTATGGGATCTCGATCACGCTAATTTGTACTCGATCAGCGTGTACGTGGCCGAGTCTGGAAAGACTTTGGACCAAAGGATAGACACGTTTGGAAACAGGAAAGTCGAGATCAATAACCGGCATCTTTTGCTGAACGGGGACCGCGTGCGGCTTTCCGGCATGACCCGCCACGAAGAGTCTCCCTGGGAGGGGCTGGCTGAAACGAGCGGCACAATCAAACGCGACTACGACGATCTGAAACTGCTGCATACCACGCTCACCAGACCCGTGCACTATCCGCAGCACGAAAAAGTCTTTGACTACGCCGATCAGCACGGAATCCTCCTCATTCCCGAAATTCCCTTGTGGCAATTTTCTGAAGAGCAGCTTCTGAATCCACAAGTCATTGCACTTGCGAAACAAATGATCCAGGAAATGATCGAACAAGCGGGCAATCACCCGAGTATTTTTGCCTGGAGCGTCAGCAACGAAAGCGATATGAGCACGCCAGGCGGTCGCGCTTACTTCCACGCGATGAAGGAATGGGTAAACCAGCTTGATCCGGGTCGCTTCGTCACCTTCGCGGACAATGACATCGCCTATGGCGCTGATCCCGCCAAGGAGGCCGCCAACGACGCGGACTTTATCATGATGAACGAGTACTACGGCGCGTGGAACGGTCCGGAAGAAGGATTGATCCCCATGCTCGATCGGGCCGGTCGCCAGTATCCCGAGAAGATGTTCATCGTCTCAGAGTTTGGAACTCCTGGAGTATTTGCCACCGACTCCATCGAAGCCGACAAGTTGCGGGTGCACACGCTCGAACATCAGCTGGATGCTTTTCAAAAATACGATTGGATCGCTGGAGCCATTTTCTGGTGTTATCAGGATTATAAATCGCACCGAAATCTATTTCCGGGCTACTCGGCGGGTTATGTGGACCACGGCGTGGTGGATGAAAACAGGCAGCGAAGACCATCATTCTATGCCTGGCAACACAGGACAGCACCGGCAGCTCTCAAGGCGCAGTGGAAGTACGGCAAGTGGTACGAGGCGGTTGGATTCGAAGTGACGATCGGCCGGCGCAACCTCGAGGAATTACCCTCGTATCCTTTGCGAGGATACAACCTCCGTTGGGAACTGCGGGACGGAACAAATCGCCTCCTGCACGAAGGCAATTTTCCGCTGGCGGATTTGGACCACGAACAAAAACTTGAGGGAAATTGGACCGCGGATAGCTCTCAACTGCGGCTGACCCTGCGCCTGTTTCTGACGAATCCACGCGGTGACACCGAAAGCGAAGAGCAGGTTCACTATCTCTTTCCGACTTCGTCGGGCCAGGAGATCCAGGACATGAAACTTCCCAATCTAAAGGAATAGCTGGTCTGGCATGGCCTGCGGATTTTACTGCTAGAATGTACTGATAAACTGATGAACATCAAGGAAGTTGCGAAACACGCTAAAGTCTCTACCGCTACGGTATCGCGGACGATCAATGGCTCGGACAAGGTCAGCGCGCGCACCGCAGAACGGGTGCGGAAAGCCATCAAGGAACTGAATTTCTACCCCAACACGCATGCCCGCACTCTCGTCTCGGGTCGCAGCCGCATGCTCGGACTTATCATCTCGGACATCACGAATCCTTTTTTCCCTGAACTCGTGAAACATTTCGAAGACCAGGCCGTGCAAAAGGGTCTGGAAGTCATCATCGCAAACACCGACTACAAGCCCAGACGGATGGCAGAGTGCATCCGCAGGATGGTCGAGCGCAAAGTAGATGGCACGGCAATCATGACCTCGGAGGCCGATCCGGCATTGTTGATCGAGCTGACACGACGAAATATTCCTACCGTGTTCATGGACACCGGCAAAAACAGTCCGCTCAGCGCGAATATTAATATTGATTACGAGCAAGGGATTCAGGAAGGGCTGCAACATCTGTTCTCCCTCAACCACCGTAAGATCGCTTTTATCTCGGGACCGTTGAATCTCCAATCGGCGCAACGGCGCTTGGATGCCTTCGTTTCCGGCATGAAAGCGCGTGGAATCAAAGTTGAAAACGAAATGATTGAAAAAGGGGACCACCGCATCGAAGGTGGCGTCTTTGCGATGCGGAATCTCTTACGGCTTGCCGAACCTCCGACTGCGGTCATGACCTCGAACGACATGACGGCAATCGGTGCGCTGGGCACAATCCACGATGCGGGGTTGCAAGTACCGCGGGACGTCTCCCTCATCGGATTTGACGACATCTCTTTTGCCCACTTGACGCAACCACCCTTGACAACCATTCGACTTTCGCGCTCCCAACTGGCGATCACTGCTCTGGCGGCGCTCGAGAGACTTATGCGAGGGGAAAACGAGGAAGATGTCGACTACACGATTCCGACTCACCTTGTGATGCGGGGTTCAACCAGAACGCTCTGATTCGATGAACATGTTCGAGCCGCATCTCCTGTCGTGCAGCCCGTTCAGTTTGACTCATGCAATCCAGCTTAAAAGCGCTTTGAAGTCCGTCGCGTCGTTGGACACCGTGCCGCGCGGCACCGAAGGTCCGATCATCAGGGCCTCGCCGTGGCCTTCGTACCAAACGAGAAAAGACGCCTCCGCTGCACCCGACAGTCGCTGCTGATTGAGCCAGTTGTAATAGGCGCCCATGTCCGCGTCGACGAGGGAGCCTCGAGGATCTAGCTCCCTCGAAGCAGGGTTGCCGTACAGGAGCTCATTCATAGGCCGTTGCCGCTGCCTTGGGGCAAAGCGCACAAACAATGTCAATGGCTGGGCACGGCGCAAGGCTTCGCGGGCCGCCCATTGAGCGAACGTAGTGCTAAAGATTTGCGTTCCTGACCCTTCTGTAAGCAATTTGAGCTGGAAGCGTGTAAGAACCGGCTCGGTATCGTCCAGGCCAAGATCGGCAGGCCTCAGCTGGGCCAGCAGGGTGCGAAGGGTTTCGGGGCCCATTCCCGGCTTCTCGATGTCCTTCTGCAGCCTTCCAGACAGCGCAGTCCGCGCTGGCTCGAGTGCTTGGTAGGAAACTCGCGTAAGTGCACCCTCGCACGGGGCTTCCTGGCCTCCATCAATGTACCAGTGGCCATAGGAAGCGGGATGCGCCTTGGCCCGCGCCGTCGCCGCGCCGAGCAGCTGCTGCAATCCATTCTCGGGATTCACGTGAGTAAAATAGGCGCCATGCGGGCGCAGCTTTCTGAACAGTGGCAATTCGCTCGCGTTCGCTCCCTGTCCCACGACGGTAATGCCAAGTCTTCGAATCGCGGGCGGCTCCGGAGGCGCCACAGCATGCAGACGGTTTCCGTAGTCCGTCGCGGCGTTGCGGAATGCGTCGAGTTGGTGCGTTGTCCAGAGGTGAGCGGAAAGTTGTTCGACAAACTGGCCCGGCAAGTTGATCCAATCAAAATGTTCCAGTTTCTGCGAAAGGCGAATCTGTTCGAAGCCGCCGAACCACTCCTTGAACTGTTCAGGCGACAAGGCGTTCACATTCGCAATTTCCTTTTCGAGCGCTTTGCGCTCCGCAGGAAATTTGAAATCGTATTCGATGGCCTCGCGAAGAAGGCTGGGAAGAAAACTCAGCGGCAAGCGGCGCAACGCCACAAGATTCGCCGTCACCAGCTTCCGCGCCAGCGGCGGATAATCTCGGAAGTGCTCTGCCTTGAGGTCGCTCGGAAACATACGTTACAAAACTTCCTGTATGGGCTTGCCCCGCGCGAGCGCGGTAGAAAAACCCAATTTCGCTCCAAGCGTTGGTACAAGATCGGTCGAATCAAGGGCGCGATCGTGAACAACGCCTTCGCGAATGCCGGGACCAAGAGCCATCATCCAGGTGGTGCGCGAGAGCGCGTCGCCGGTGCGGTGATGCTGGAAGCCGTTACCGCCGGAGTCCTCATCGGAGTCCCGGCCGAAATCGGGAAGAATGAACAGCGTTGTCTTGCCCGCGTATTCCGGCTCGCTTTGGATCGCTTTCCAGATTTCCGCACACAGGCGGTCGGTCCGCCGGATTCCGTCGATGTAAAGCGAATACGCGCCCGCATGCGCGATATCAATGTCATGCATGGTAATCCACAGAAGGCTGGGCGCCATCTGGCGCATCAGTTGCCGCGCGATGTACACGGACAATTCGTCGGGACTGGAAAGGGTCAGGGCGTGTTTCTTGAACTCGTCCACGGAAAGCTTCAACAACATTTCCAGTTGCCGCAATTCGAATTCGTTCCCGCTCAATTGCGGCGAGTAGAGGGGAGTTTCGTAATTATCGCGGAGCAGGTGTTCGTAATCCCGGCCTCCGGAGGAAGCGGCCGTCAACAGGTGCTTGGGCAAAATCACTTGCGCGCCTAACCCGGTACCGTAGGAACGGTGACTGCTTTCGCCAATGCGGTTGAAACCATTGCTGGGAGCCACCACAAAGGTATCGGACGCAGGACGCCTTAAATCCTTGCGAAAGTATTCAAACACGGTTGGATTTTCAGGCGGAAGTGACGCGAAATTGTTGACCGACTCGTAGACGCCGGTCGCAAGACTCGCCGTGGCAACGTAGTGCCCCAGAATTCCACGGTTCACCACTTGCGTGAAAAAAGTGGATTGCGGAATCAGCTCGCGCATCAGATGCGGGATGTTCTCCTGCCCTTCCGGAGCAAACGTTTCCTGATCGCGTGCGCCACCACCAAAAGTGATGACCACGACCTTCCTGTC
>QHYO01000353.1:0-802 GCA_003224135.1 Acidobacteriota bacterium
CAGATGGGCGAACCGTTTCTTCACAAGCTAACCCTTCAATTCATCACTCCGCAAAAAGTGGTTTCGGACACCCAGTCCATTTATTTTGGAATTGTGCAGACTGATTCAGAAATGACTCCTGAGGGTTACCGATTGCTGAAGGTGAATGGCAAGCCCGTCCTGGTCCGTGGCGGCGGTTGGGCGCCGGACATGATGCTGCGGGCGGACGAATCGCGACGCGAAGCGGAATTCCGGTACGTGAAGGAAATGGGCCTGAACACAATTCGCCTGGAAGGGAAGTTAGAAGACGAACCTTTCTTGGAGCGCGCCGACCGCGACGGGATCCTCGTCATGGCGGGCTGGTGCTGTTGTGATGCGTGGGAAAAATGGGGCAAATGGAACGAGGAAAATAAACGCGTTTCGATCACATCGCTACGCGATCAGCTACTTCGGTTGAGAAAGCATCCGAGCCTTTTGGTTTGGCTGAACGGCAGCGACAATCCGCCTCCCGCTGATCGCGAACAAGCCTATCTGGACATTGAAAAAGAAACGCGCTGGCCGAAGCCTGTCATCTCATCCGCCACCGCGAAAAAGGCGGAGGTTACGGGCGACTCTGGCGTGAAAATGAGCGGCCCTTATGACTACGTGCCTCCCAATTATTGGTTGCTCGACACAAGAGCCGGAGGCGCTTACGGCTTCAATACCGAAACGAGTCCTGGCCCCGCCGTTCCGCCGCTCGAAGAGCTAAAAACATTCATTCCCAAGGATAAACTTTGGCCGATCGGCGATGAGTGGAATTTTCACGCAGGCGGCGGCGAATTCA
>QHYO01000353.1:918-1990 GCA_003224135.1 Acidobacteriota bacterium
CCGCAACAAATACAAATCCACTGGCATCGTTCAATGGATGCTGAACAACGCCTGGCCAAGCCTCATCTGGCATCTGTACAGCTATGATCTGCGGCCCGCCGGCGGTTACTTCGGCTCAAAAATCGCTCTTGAGCCGCTTCACGTGCAATTTTCTTACGACGACCGCACCCTCGCTGTTGTGAACAGCACGCAAAAGCCGCAGAACGGGTTGAAAATCGTTGCAAAGCTCTATGACATTTCCGGAGTGGAGAAATTTTCTCGCGAAGCCACTGTCGACGTCGCCGCCGACGGTGTCGCGAAGTCGATCGCCATTCCGGAACCTGCCGACATTTCGACTGCCTATTTTTTGAACTTGCAGCTTCTTTCTGCAAGCGGCGAATTGCTCAGCCGAAATTTTTATTGGCTGTCAACGAAACCGGATGAGTTGGATTTTTCGAAGACGGAGTGGTACTACACGCCGCAGTCGAGCTTCGCCGACTTTTCTGCACTGCAGGATCTGCCAAAAGCCACGGTCCGGACTAGTCTTCACCCGGCCGTCAGTAGCGAGCACGATGTCGCGTTCCGTGTAAGTGTCGAAAACACGGGCAAGAGCGTCGCCTTTCTCACTCGGCTCCGCCTCGTGAAGGGCAAAGAGCAAGCTGAAATTCTGCCGGTCTTCTGGGAGGACAACTACATTTCGTTGCTTCCAGGAGAAAAGCGCGAGGTCACTGTAAATGTTCGCAAGACCAGTCTTGCTGGCGCTGAGCCAACACTTCTTGTCGATGGCTTCAACCTAGCCCCAATCTCCGCTCACGAAAAAGAAAAGTGAGGACACGTTCGAAGAGCGAACCTTTTTCTTTCGGCTTGTTCTAAACGTGACCGTCGGGATAGCCGCGAGAACAGGGAACCTGTGATGGGTAGTGCTGTCGACTGCCGCCACAATCAATCGCGAGCTTTGAATTTCCCGCCTCGGTTTCATTGACGCGCTATCTTGGATCGTTACTCGACAAGATAGCTTCGGATAACTTCCGGCTGGCCCGCCATCTAGCCGTCGTCAGGGATGGTTCGGGCTGACGCGGAGGTACGCGAACAA
>QHYO01000354.1 GCA_003224135.1 Acidobacteriota bacterium
CACAGAACATTTTCGTATTGGTTTCCCTTCTCGTGTGTCTGATACCGACGACGATTGGAGGATTGCTCTCGGCGATCGGAATTGCCGGTATGGACCGCATGATCCAGAGAAACGTCATCGCGATGTCAGGGCGCGCGGTAGAAGCGTCCGGTGATGTGGACGTGTTATTGCTGGACAAAACCGGAACGATCACCCTCGGGAACCGAGCGGCGACGCAGTTTTATCCAGCACCGGGCATCGAAGAGGCGTATCTAGCCGATGCTGCGCAGCTTTCCTCGCTGGCTGACGAAACGCCCGAGGGACGCTCCATTGTTGTGCTGGCAAAAGAACGCTACAAGCTCCGCGGCCGGGACCTTTCCTCGCACGGTACTAATTTCATTCCATTTTCGGCGCAGACCCGAATGTCTGGCGTAGACATCGACGGTCGCGAAATCCGCAAAGGCGCATTGCAGGCGATCAGCCGCCTCAGCAACGGCCGCGGCAACAGCATTCCGAACGAACTTCAGGTTTGTGTTCGCGACATTTCAAATGCTGGCGGAACGCCGCTCCTGGTTGCTGAGAACGGCCGTGTGCTCGGTGCAATCGCCCTCACGGACATCGTCAAAGGAGGAATGAAGGAACGTTTCGATCACCTACGCGCCATGGGCATTCGCACCATGATGATCACCGGGGACAATCCGCTGACTGCAGCCGCAATCGCACGTCAAGCTGGCGTGGACGATTTTCTCGCTGAGGCGAAGCCCGAAGACAAGATGGCCCTCATCAAACGTGAACAGGCAAAGGGCAAACTCGTTGCCATGACCGGCGACGGCACCAACGACGCCCCTGCTCTTGCTCAAGCCGATGTCGGTGTTGCCATGAACACCGGAACGCAGGCCGCCAAGGAAGCTGGCAACATGGTTGATCTCGATTCCAATCCAACGAAGCTGATCGAAATTGTGGAAATCGGCAAGCAACTTCTCATCACTCGCGGTGCATTGACGACATTCTCGGTCGCTAACGATGTCGCTAAATATTTTGCCATTATTCCGGCGATGTTCGCGGGCGCATTCCCCGTTCTAAATGTGCTGAACGTGATGCATCTTCGTACACCGCAATCGGCAATCCTCTCCGCCGTGATTTTCAACGCGCTGATCATCATCGCGCTGATTCCGCTGGCTCTGCGCGGTGTGCGGTACCGACCATTGGGTGCAGCAGCGTTGCTGCAACGCAATCTGCTTGTCTATGGAGTGGGCGGAATTATTGCCCCGTTTTTTGGAATCAAGTTAATCGACGTATTGCTGACGTATCTTCGGGTTGTTTGAGGAACTTATGAAAAAAAATCTCGTGATCGCCTTTTGGTTCGCCTTGGTTACGACAGTGATGTTCGGAATCCTGTATCCGCTTGCTGTCACAGGTTTGGCTCAGGTGTTATTTCCCACACGGGCCAACGGACAGCTGATCGAGAAAAATGGCAAGACCGTGGGATCAAGAATCATCGGACAGACCTTCACGGAGCCTGGTTATTTTCAATCACGGCCGTCCAATGCTGGTACGGGATATGACGCTACCGCGAGTAGCGGCTCGAACCTCGGACCCACAAACAAGAAATTACTCGACCGGGTAAAAGGCGACGTGGAAAAGTTGAAAGCAGAGAATCCGACAACCGCGATTCCAGTAGATCTGGTGACGTCGTCAGGTTCCGGCCTGGACCCTGAAATCTCACCTGCGGCCGCGGAATTCCAGATACCGCGTGTTGCCCGCGAACGCGCAATGAAGGAGGAAGATCTGCGCACACTTGTACAGAAACATACCAAGGACCGCGACCTGGGATTCCTTGGTGAACTACGTGTGAATGTTTTGGAACTGAATCTCGATCTTGATTCCGTCCATCCCTTGCGATGAACCTTACTGCTTGCGCCGTGGCTGTTTTTCAGGCACAACGATTGGAAGTTGGAACCGGTATCCGAGCCATGGTTCGGTCAAGATGTAGCGCGGTCGTGTTGGATCCTTCTCGATCTTCTTCCGCAGCTGGTTTATGACCACGCGAAGGTTCTCCGTCTCCTCACCGTGGTCCGGTCCCCAGATAGTCTGCAGCAGTTTTTTATGCGTAGGAGGTTTCCCTTGTTGAGTGATGAGAAGTCGCAGGACATCGAATTCTTTGGGACTGAGATCGACGCGCTGGCCACGTACGTCGACTATCCTTCGCTCAAGATCGACACTCAATTGCGGGCTTTCGAACTTGGGAAGCGGCTCTTCCGAACTGGACCGTCGCAAGGCCGCTCGGATGCGTGCCAGGAGTTCGCCCATTGTGAAGGGTTCTACGAGGTAATCGTCGGCCCCGGAATCGAAGGCGAGAATCTTGTCCTGCTCCGAATTTCGGACGGTGACCATGATGATCGGACCAGTGAAGGACAATCGAATCTTGCTGCATGCCTCAAGCCCGCTCATGCCGGGCATGTTCACATCCAACAGAATCAGATCCGGGTGCTCGCGCATAACCATTTCAATGGCTTCTTGTCCGTCCTTCGCCAATATGACGTCATAGCCGTTACCCGAAAGCGTGGTTCGCAAGACGCGACGAATTTGCGGCTCGTCGTCCACCACGAGGATCGTTGTGTCGGCCATAGCGATACCTCCGCATGCCGGAGCGGCGAGAAAGGGAACAAAGGACTTGTGGCTCTGAACATAGCTAAGGAGTTCATAAAGATATGGGCGTTCTGGATCTGTTCCTAGGCCGGCCGCTTGCTTCCGAAGAAGCGCGCGGAGAGCAAATCGGCTCGTGAGGTTTAGCTAATGTGAAGGCGAACTGTGACAATAGAAATGCTAATCAAAAGGGGGTGGAGCGATGCCGGAGTCCATTGACTGGCCGAGAATGCGTTCGCCGCGACGTCGTCGCCGCTTCTTTCTCCTCATTCTCGCCGTCCTTGCCGTTATCTTTCTCGGCGGTCGGACCGCGTTGTCGTATTACGTGGACGTGCTCTGGTTCGGGTCGCTCGGCTACCGAGACGTTTTGTGGGGAATGCTGAGCCTTCAGTGGGGAATCTTTGCTGCTTTTGCGGCGGCCACATTTCTCATTCTTTTTGGATCGTTCCTGGCTCTGAAGCGAGCGCATCTGCCCGATCTGCCGAGCGGTCACACGATTTTCATCGGCGGACAGCCGCTGAAGTTGCCGGTTGAGCCTATCCTCCGACTCATCGCACTTGGCCTTTCACTCGCCATTGCCGGTGTAACCGCCGCCGGCATGATGATGGAGTGGCCGACGATCGCGCTCTGGTACGCACCGCGCAGCGCTGGTGGCTTCGTGGACCCGGTCCTTGGCAAGCCGCTGAGCTTTTTCCTGTGTGCCTTGCCTGGGTGGCAACTGCTCGTCGGCTGGCTACTTACGCTGGCTGTGATGACCTGTGTACTCGCCGTTTTTTTCATCCTCATCACGCGCGGAACTCGCGCGTTCACCGGACGGAGCAGAAGCTACGTCACATTGCCTTGGCATGGGCTCTCCATCACGTCTGCGTTCCTGTTATTGGTCCTTGCAATGCGTGTGTATATCGGTCGGTTCGAGCGATTGTTCGATGATCATACGATCTTCGCAGGTGTGACCTACACTGACAGCCACGTCATGCTCACAGGAATGCTTGTTGTCTGCGCGGCGCTCGTTCTGGGTGCGGTGATCGCGGCGGTCAACGGCGTGACAGTGGGGCGCGGGCGTTGGATTGCGGCGGCGATTCTCCCCGCTGCGCTGTGCTATATCTCCCTTCAAGTGGTCGGCTGGTACGTCAGCAGCTTTATCGTGAAACCGAACGAGCTGGTTCGCGAGCAGCCGTATATTGCCCACAATATTGCGCTGACGCGGCCGGCAACCGACCCGGCGAATAATCAGGCTACCCTTCAGAACATCCGGCTGTGGGACTGGCGCGCGCTGCAGGACACGCTGCGTCAGATTCAGGAAATCCGCACCTACTACGACTTTCCCGACATCGACATTGATCGTTATGAAATCGACGGCGTGACTCGCCAAGTGATGCTCGCAACGCGCGAGTTGAACGTGGACAAGCTCCCGGAGAGCAGTCGCAACTGGATTAACGAGAAGCTGATCTACACCCACGGGTACGGAATCACGATGAACCCAGTCAATGGGTTCACGCCGGAAGGGCTGCCCACGCTGATTCTTAGCAACATGCCCGTCCAGAGCACGGTGCGGGGTCTAACCGTGACGCGCCCGGAGGTCTATTTCGGCGAGCTGACCAACACCGACGTCTACGTGAAGACACGGCAGAAGGAATTCAACTACCCGCAAGGTATCGTGCTCGGCGGTTTCTTGCGCCGCATTGTCATCGCGCTCGATCGTGGTGACCTCGCGAAGCTGCCGTTCAGCGATGACGTAAACAAGGATAGCCAGCTCTTGATGCGGCGCAACGTGCGAGATCGAGTATCGGCACTGGCGCCGTTCCTGACCTACGATTCGGATCCTTACATCGTGCTCGGCGATGACGGTCGGCTGTCGTGGATCATGGATGCGTTCACGGTTTCAGACAGCTATCCATACGCGAGCCATTACCGTCTAGACCGCGATCCCATTAACTACATGCGGAACAGCGTCAAGGTCGTGATCGACGCCTACAACGGTGCCACAACCTTTTATGTGTTTGACAAGGAGGACCCGATTATTGCGGCCTACCGTAGCCTCTTCCCAAATTTGTTCAAGGATGCTGCCACGATGCCGTCCGGGCTGCGCAAACACATGCGCTACCCCGAGTTGTTACTCAAGCTGCAAGCCGCGGTGTACGGGCTGTAT
>QHYO01000355.1 GCA_003224135.1 Acidobacteriota bacterium
CGCGCCAACCCGTCACACTATAAGTTTTTGACATGCCATTGATGACGATGGTTCGTTCACGCATACCGTCTATACGCGCCATTGAGATATGTTCGGTGCCGTCGTAAAGAATGTGCTCGTAGATTTCGTCGGTGATGCAGTAAGCGTTCCAGCGTACGCACTGATCGCGAATGAACTCGAGTTCGGCTTGCGTGAACACTTTGCCGGTCGGGTTGTTCGGCGTGTTCAGGATAATGGCTTTTGTGTTTGCGCCAAACGCAGCAGCAAGCTCATCGCGATCAAAAGACCAATCGGGATTTTCGTTCGAAGGCGGCTTCATGCGGACGAAACGCGGCGAGGCACCGGAAAGAATCGCGTCGGGACCGTAATTCTCATAGAAAGGCTCAAAGACAACAGTTTCGTCACCAGGATTGATGATGGCCATCATGGCGGCCATCATCGCTTCCGTCGAACCGCAGCAGATGGTGATTTCGCGTTCCGGGTCGTAACGCACGGATTGCGTGCGTTCAAATTTCTCCACGATGGCGTCGCGCAGTGGCTTGGCGCCCCAGGTAATTGCGTACTGATTGATGTCGTCGGAAATTGCCTGGCGCGCTGCTTCCTTGATTTCAGCCGGCGCCGCGAAATCCGGAAATCCCTGCGAGAGATTCACGGCGTTGTGCTTCATCGCTAGGCGCGTCATTTCGCGGATGACGGATTCGGTGAACTGCTCGGCTTTGGCTGAAATCATACGGCGGGAAATTCCCGCTATTTTCGATTCAGGAGTGCTCATTAGTCTCCGCGATTGCAGCGCGCCAATATCGCGCGCCCGTGTATTCCGGCGGTTGCCGCGCTAACGGCTCTGCGACCTTTCGGTGCCGCCAGAGGCAGCCGGCTTCGCGCCCGGAGCATAAATCATCCGGTAGAGCGCGGCATTGCGCAACACGATTTGAACATAGTCGCGTGTTTCAGAGAACGGAATGGACTCGACAAGTTCGGGAATCTCGTCATAGTTGCGTTCGGACTTCCACAGCGCGATGCGGTCTTCGCCGGCGTTGTACGCAGCCAAGGCGAACTCCGGCGCTCCGGTCAGATTCACGAGACCTTTGAAATAGTAGGTGCCGAGCTCGATGTTGTATTCGGGATCGAATAGTTTGTTCTTTGCGTACTTGATGCGTTTTTGCCTGGCCATGATTTTTGCGGTCTTGGGAAGCAGTTGCATCAGTCCGACGGCGTTGGCATGCGAGACAATGTCGGCCTGAAAAGTGGACTCCTGCCGAATCAAGCCCGCGACGATCATAGGATCCAATTCGTTTTTGCCGGATTCGCGGCGCAGAGATGACTCATAGGGAAGCGGATAAAGCGCTTTCCAGGCACTAAGAGGCAGCTCATTGCTTTTGCGCGAGTCAAAGCTGGGTACGGCGAGCCGGGCGTACGCCATTCCCGCCGCGAAATGTCCCTGATCGAATGCGGCCTGCGAAGCTTCAATCAAGAATCGCGGCGAACCCGTCGCGAAGAATGCGTTTTTCAATTCGAGTTCGGCGGATGAATCAAACGCAATCGCGCGCAAGGCTTGCGCACGCGCCCAGCGATCCGAGGCAGCCGGCGGAATCGGCTCATCGAAAGGCCGCAGCGGAGGCGGTGGCGGAATCCGATCGAGAAAATCCGGAGGATTTTCTTCGCCCGAGCCAAGTTTTGCAAGGCGGTCGGCGGAAGCAAATCCAAAATAAGTTTCGGGGAACCGCTCCAGGGCCTTGTTGTAGAAACTGCGAGCGTGGGCGGGGTTGCCGCTACGTTCGGAATAGCGCCCAAGCCAGTAGAGCGCGTCCACAGCATTCGCGGAAACCGGGTACTTGAGCAGAAATATCTTGAGCTTTTCGTCGGCGTCCGGCTGACGACCTACATACGCAACCCAGGCAATACGCCATTCGGCGTTGTAGTCATTCTTGCTGTCGGGAAAGACTTCCAGCACGCGTTGGTAATAACCGGCGGCTTTTGTGCGGTCGAGCAGAACCCAATAATAGTTCCCCGCCTGCATGTAGCCTTCTTCGGTCCACTTGCTTCGCGGATATTTCTTGCCAAGGTCTTCGATCGTAGCAAGCATGGCCGATTCGTTTTTAGCAGAACGCTGGAATTGTGACAGGACAAACAGACGTTCGGCATCCACTTCGGGATCAGGCGTGACGAGCGAGGAAATTACTGTCAACGTGGCCTTGAGCTGTACTTTCGACTGCGCCAGGCGCAATTGTGCGTGTTGCCGTGCCGGTTTTGCGGCATCGTGCAACATCCCGACTAGTTTGTCGAATTCCGACCGCGCGTCGCGCCACTTGTGCGCGTCGAAAAACGATTGCGCGCGCTGTTCCTGCATCTCGGCTGTGGCGTATGGAAATTCACTGCGCAAAGCTTTCTGCAGCACTGGCAAAGCAGCGCCGGCAGCTTTCGCTTCATCGCCAAGCGGATACTTGTAGTAGATCGTCTGATAATCTTTCGCGGCACGAACGGTTTGTCCCGCTGCCTGGTAAGCATGAGCACGATCGAGCAACAAAGCGGGTTTTGATGCTGTTGC
>QHYO01000356.1 GCA_003224135.1 Acidobacteriota bacterium
TACAAAACGATCTGACGGGTTTTGCCGTTAATAGCGGCGATGTGTTTTCCGTCGGGAGACCACCTGGCCTGCTCGAGCTGTCGGGAATCAGGGAGTATTTCTGTTTTTGCGGAGGCGCGATCCAGAATTCTTAAATTCGACTCGCCCTGTTCAGAGTAATCAAACAGAATTTGCTTGCCGTCTGGCGACCAGTCGCCGGATTGGCTCGAGCCGTCAGTGCCAGGCGGCAAAATGGCATGAGGAATGCCGCCAGCGCTTGGAACTACATAGAGCTGAGGCTTCTTGTCCAAAAAAAATGCCGTGAACAAGACTTCCTTTCCGTCCGGCGACCATTGCGGAGCGAGCGCTCCGGGTGCTGAGGCGGTCAGCTCTATGCGCTCTTTACCGTTTCTTCGGCTTTTCCAGAGCGCGCCATTTTCGCGTAATGAATACACCAGCCATTCGCCGTCGGATGTTACGTCAACGTCGGTCGCGCCCGCGTCCGGAAGGATGACGTCGTAGGCTGTGGTGAGCGAGTTCATCCTGATCAGCTGATATTCCGGGTGAGTTCCTAAAGCGAAAAAGCGGTTCGAATCGCCGGTATCTGCAAGGCTGTGAAACGAAATGGGGCCATGCGTGAGTTCGGTAGATTGATGTTTAGTGCGCGAGAGGAAACCGCGGCGTTCGCGCGAAGCCTACACGTTAGAGATGGAATCCATCACACGATTGAGACGAGAATCCGATCCCCGTGTAAACAGGAAGTAGCGTTCGTCCGTGCTCCATGTGCCGGTGGTGTCGTGGCGTTCGGCGGGCGCGTTGGGAAATATGCGGTGTAGATTTGTGCCGTCAGCGCCGATTTCCCACATTTCATCAGTCGCGCGATCGAGATTGGAAACGGTAAAGCGAAGTTTTGCGCCGTCACCGGACCAGAGGAGCGAATACTGCGGATTCGCAGAAAACTTCTGAAGTTCTTTCGTGTTGGAGCCATCGGGGCGGACAGTCAAGAGGCGATTGCTCTGGATGATCGCGATTGAATCGCCGACGGGTGACCACACAGCTTCGCTGGCGGTTACCTCTCCCAATCTGTGCGGAACTCCACCGTGCGCGGGCCACATCCACACTGGAATTTCTTCGTCCTCGTAATCGATAGGCCCGATCAGAAGCTGCGTGCGATCAGGTGATACGTCAAAAATCGCAGTATCCTCAAATGGAGAAATAAGTTTTTCGACGCTACCCCCGTGGATCGAAGTGGTCATGAGGACCGAATGGCCGCCTTCTCGCGACACGAAGTACAAACGCGCGCCGTCGGTGACGATGCGGCTGCCCGGACTGACGCGCCCCGTGTGAGTCAGCTGAGAGATCTTAAGCACGTGAGGCTCGGGCATCGGCCAGTAACGCCACACAATCGCGGCTGCGACCACGATACCCGCTAAGAAGAACACCATGCCGACCAGAGAGACATCGCGGCGCTTCACAGTTTCGTGCGGCCTTGGAGTCAAACGGTCCGCATGGCCTAAAGAACTTGGTGGAAACTCGGCGAACGGCGGCACGGCGGCCGGTTCAGCGACTTCAGCCTCGGCGAAGCCATTCGGTCCTCGGACTACCTGGACCGGAGCAATAAAGCGATAGCCTTTTTTGGGAACCGTCTCGACAAAGCGCGGGTTTTCGGGGTCGTCGTTGAGGACCGCGCGCAGCTTCATCAGAGCGGTATTCAAGCTGCCATCAAATTCGACGAAAGTGCCTTCGGGCCAAAGCCTATTGCGCAATTCCTCTCTGCTAATGATTTCTCCCGGGCGCTGCAGAAGAAATCCGAGGATGCGGAATGGTTGTTCCTGAAGTTTGACCGGAATGCCGTGGCGCTTCAGAATGCCGGCATCGAGATCTGCCTCGTACAAACCGAATCGACAAACGCGGTGTTCAGAAGTCTCAGGACTCATTCAGGCGCCAGGTCGCTGGGCGTAGAGGCTTTCAAATGCTTCTACGTCCTATGGGTTGGTTGAGATGTTTCACCAACCGCAGCATTTGCCGTAGTTTAGCAGATCACTCGTGCTTGAGACACAGTTCGTTTGACCCTTTGAGCTCTATCGCACATTCTCGCAGCACGGTTAGCAGCCACGAGCCCGAAACTCCAGGTCTTCGGGAACTTGCTGCTTCATGGAGACCGGAGGAGAATCCCTGCCAGAGTGGATTCTTCTCCGAGTCTCTTTTTTTTCTGCCGCACGCCTGCCTACAATTTCCTCGAGCGCGTTCCTCAAAGACCTGCGGAGTTTAGAAGGGATCGCGGCCCTCGCTGTCTGTCTCACCTGGCGTATCCTGCAAGTCAGGGAGACTGGTTCTGTCAGCACGCAGTTGAGGCCGCCAAAGAGTGTAGAATCAAAATAGCCTGGATGGGAGATTTCCCACCGCTATGTGCAGCCCAAACCCATCGGCCTTCAGGATGATTCGCACGGCCATTTTGCTGTGCGGACTGGGCTTCGCGCCGGTCGTGGTTCCCGGCACATCGCAAAGTAATTTGCCCGAAAGTTTGGCTGGCACGACAGTTGATCCGCTCAAATCATCTGAGGGGCACGTGGTCGTGATGCTCTTTGTTCGCACCGATTGCCCGATTTCGAATCGATACGCGCCAACCATTCAGCGCCTGAGCGAAAAATTCCGTGACCGGGCGAATTTTTGGCTTGTCTACCCGGATGCGGCGGAATCGGCAGCACGCATCCGCCTGCACCTTGAAGAATTTCACTACGCCATTCCGGCGTTGCGAGACATTCATCACGCTCTCGTGAATCGTGCGCAAGCAACAATCACGCCCGAGACCGCGGTGTTTAGCGAATCCGGTAAACTCGTGTACCACGGCAGAATCGATAATTGGTACGAGGATTTCGGGCGCTCGCGTCCGGCGCCGACGACGCACGAGCTCGAGGATGCGATTCGAAACACGCTGGACGGCAAAGCGACGTCTCCGGAGCATGCTAGCGCCGTCGGCTGTTACATTTCTGACCTGAAATGAATTTCGCTTTCATCCGCCATATGCGAACCTGCTTTCTTTGCCTCGCGGTCTCTATATTCTCGTTCGTGGTCGGTACTTTCGCTGACCGGAAGCAGTCCCCGCCTATAGCTTCTCGACCCGTAACTTTCTCGCACGACATTGCGCCCATCGTGTTTCGCTCCTGCGCGCCGTGCCATCACTCCGGAGAAGCCGGGCCCTTTCCGCTGGTGACTTACGGTGATGTAAAGTCCCATGCCCGCCAAATTGCGGATGTCACGAACAGGCGGCTGATGCCGCCGTGGTTGCCGTCACTTGACGGTTTGCAATTTGAAGAGGATTCACACCTGTCCGGGGAGCAAATTGCCCTCTTCGAGAAATGGGTTGCGGATGGAAGTCCCCAGGGTGATCCGTCGCAACTTCCACCCGTACCGAAATTCAGCTCCGGATGGCAACTCGGCAAGCCCGATGTGGTGTTGAAAGCGGCTGCACCGTTTTCAATCCCCGCGAGCGGGAGCGATGTGTACTGGAATTTTATTTTCCGTTCGCCGGTAAATTTGTCCCGGTTTGTGAAAGCGATTGAGATTCATCCAGGCGACAAGCGGCTGGTGCATCACGCGAACCTCTTGGTCGATCGCACGCAGTCCGCGCGACGCAAAGAGAAATCGCCCGGCAGCGGATTTGCGGGGATGGAACTTCAGATTGAATCGGAGGCGTTTGACGCGGACGGACATTTTCTCTTCTGGAAGCCCGGCAGCTCACCGATCGTGGAGCCGCCCGGTTTCGCTCTTCGTCTTGACGCCGGAAACGATCTTGTACTGAATACGCATTTGCAACCGTCGGGCAAAGTGGAATCGGTTCAGCCCACCATCGGCGTGTACTTCACAAACGAACCAGCCACGAAATTTCCGGTCTTGCTTCAGCTCGAGAACGATCGCGCTTTGGACATTCCAGCAGGCGAAAACAATTTTGTAGTGACCGACGAATTCACGCTGCCGGGAGATGTGCAACTTTTGGCGATCTATCCTCACGCACACTATCTTTGCCGCGACATGGTCGCGCTCGCTCGTTCAGCGGACGGCACGGAAAAGACACTGATTCACATCCCGCGCTGGGATCTCAACTGGCAAGCCGTTTTTCGCCTTGCTCAGCCTGAGGCGCTCGCGCGCGGGACGACGATTGTGATGCGCTACCGCTATGACAATTCGAGCGATAACGTTTCCAACCCAAACAATCCGCCGCAGCGCGTTCACGGAGGCAATCGCGCCGTAGACGAGATGGCGCATCTTTGGCTACAGGTGCTCCCTTCGGGCTCACCCAGCGATTCGCGCGATCCTCGAATGACGCTGCAAGAAGCCCTGTCGCGTCATCACATCGAAAATAATCCCGCTGATTTTGAATCGCACTACAATTTGGCGGCCATGCTCCAGGCCCGCGGCGCACCCTTGGAGGCGTTGGAACACTATCGGGCAGCTCTTGCGCTACGACCTGGCGATGCCACGGTCGAAAACGCGCTGGGCGGCGCGCTGCTTGCGGCCAACAGAATTTCCGAGGCGATCGCGCACTTGAACGCGGCTGCTTCTGCCCGGCCAGATTATTTCGACGCTCACTATAATTTGGGAATCGCACAGGGAACCGCGGGGAATTTCTCCGACGCGGTTCGAGAACTGACAACCGCGGTCAAGCTCAATCCCGACGATGCGGGTGCCGAGGCCAACCTCGGGGCGGCGTTTGTCGCACTCGGTGACAATCAGAAGGCCATTCTCCACTTCAGTCGTGCGTTGCAGCTTGACCCCGGCAACATTCTGGCCAGGGAAAATCTCGAGGCGCTGCGCGGAGGCGCCGATCGGCACTAGCGATCTGACCGCACGTCATTGGCTTGTAAAATCGCGCTACACGAGTTATTTTTTTGTTTTCATTTCGCGGAGGTTTCATGCGTCGAATCCTTTCCTTTGCACTGCTGCTGATCGCGATCTGTTCGGCGGCGGTAGCCTTTTCTCACAGTTCGCCGCCCGCTTCGTCGTCCAGCGTTCCGCCTGAAGCGCTGCTCGCCGGGTCTTCGCGGAAGCCTCCCGTCAATGGCTGGACCGTCGTTCATCTTTCGGGCACTCCCGGGCAGATCGGCTATCAGCATGGATATTTGCTGGCGCCGGAAATCGCCGATCTGCAGAAGGTTTTCCTGCTGGAATTGACGCACGATAACGGTAAGGACTGGAATTTCTTTCGTGAGGAGGCGAAAAACGTGATGTGGCCGCACATCGAACGGGAATATCGCGATGAAATGCAGGGGATCGCAGACGGTGTGAATGCCCGTGGAGTCAAACTCGACGTTTGGGACATCGTGGTTATGAACGCCGCGGAAGAATGGAGCTACTACGTCGGGCAGTACGACAAAGACCATAAAATCGCGTCGCCCTCGACGGTCACCGCACCTGATCATTGCAGCGCCTTTGTGGCTACTGGCAAGTACACCAGGGACGGAAAAGTTGTCATAGCGCACAACAATTGGACCGGATACATGGACGGCTCGCGTTGGACCGTTGTATTCGATACCAAGCCAACCGATGGCTATCGCTTTGTGATGGACGGCCTGCCAGGCGTGATTCACAGCGGCGACGATTTTGGAATCAACGCCGCGGGGATTGTAATTACGGAAACGACCATTACCGGGTTTTCCGGTTACGACTTCAACGGAATTCCTGAATTCGTTCGTGCGCGCAAAGCGATGCAGTATTCGGCCTCGATCGATGATGTGGCGAAAATCTTCAAGGACGGAAACAACGGCGGCTACGCGAACGACTGGCTCATTGCTGACACGAAAAAGAATGAAATCGCCAGCCTGGAACTCGGGCTGAAAAACGTCACACTCGAACGCAAGAAGGACGGGTACTTTGTGGGATCAAATTTCCCGATCAACGCAAAACTTGCGGCCGAGGAAACGAACTTTGACCTTAAGAACCCCGGCTTGAGCGGAAATGCGCGCCACAAGCGCTGGGAACAGTTGATGCAGGAAAACAAGGGCAAGATTGACGTTGCCGCGGCACAAAAATTTCTGGCGGACCACATCGATTCAGTTACCGGAAAAAGCGAGCCCAGCGAGCGCACGCTGTGCGGCCATGTCGAACTTTCTCCGCGCGGAATGGGGACGTGGCAACCGGCGTTCGGCACGGCTGGCTCGGTGCAAAACAAGGTCACGGACGCTACGATGGCTTCGAAGCTTACCTTCACTGCGGCGGCGGGCCATGCTTGCGGTCACGATTTCGTTGCGGCTCAGCATTTGGCCGCACACCCTGAACTCGCCTGGCAGAAACCTCAATTGCGAGACATGAAAGCGTATCCCTGGACGGAAATCGCCGCCGAATAAGAATCCACGATTAATCCGACGTGGGCTTTGACTTCGGGGAGTTCAGCCGGGAAAGCTCAGATTGAATCTGTGGAATCGCCTCGGCCGGCGATCCGATCCGCTTGTACTCGCTATAGAAAGTCCTCTCGTGTACGGAAAAGCTGGAGAAAAACTTTCTGCCGTCGAAATCATATTGCGAGAAAGAGGGAAGCCAAAGCCCGGGCGCCATTTCGTAGCGGTCCTGCGAAAATCGGCTGCCCTTATAAACCTTGGCCAGAAAAAGTCCCAGGGAAATATCGTCGGTGACTTCGCCCTCGACGCGGGCCAGTTGCTGCGCAGCGTCGTCCACCCACAGAGATCCCTTGATTCTTGTAAAAATGGAAGTCGCTCGATTAGTGGGCTTAAAGAGCGGATTGGGCATCATCTTGTATTTCGAAAGCGTCCGATCGCCGCGCGTTTCCTGGCCAAGGTAGCTGAAAAGGAATGCCTTGCGCGTCGCCTCGATGAGATCATCGCGGTCCTTCTGTTTCTTTTGAACTTTCTGGTAGGCCTCGCGCTGCGGCTGACCCGTTTCGACGGCCCAGGCAAGCGATTTCAACAGCTTGTCCAACTCGGCGCGGTATGCGTCCGCATCCGAGGGTTTTCCGTCCGGTCCGAGCGTAATCTTTGCGATCCCCGTTCCTGCAGGAATCACTCGCGAAACCTTGACACTCAATGGATTGGGATCACCCGCCTGCTTCCGCGTTTCTACCCTCTCGATTCGCTCGTAAAGGTATTGGGCGTGCTCGGCGTCCTTAATGCCGTCGATCACATGGTCCAGGACTTCGTGCGGCGGGGCGCTGGCAGGGATGCCATCGGCCTTCGTGACCGCGTTTTGGACCAGGGCGCCCACTTCGACGGTCAGGACGAGCGTCGTAATCAGGACTTTCGCCGAGTAGTACAAATCGGAGCTCCCTAGTGAGACTTTACCTAATGCGCTAAGCCTCCTTGGATTCTCTGGCGAGGGCTGGTGTTGCATTCGTCAAGACCTGCGGCTGAAGCCTAAATCAACATCTTAACCTGCTGACAACAAAGATCGTTAGTGGACCCGAGGCCCGTCCCGTTATTTGCGAGCGCATGTCCTTCCATTTGCTGACATAATATTCGCTCGCGCAGGAAGCAAATCGTCCCTTTTTGACGTCTAATAAGGAACGAAAGGGTGTACTCACGCGTAATACAGGCAGGGACTTCCTTCCGCGATGAATGAACAGGTGAAACCAAGTTGGGTGTAACGCCGCTCGAAGGGCTAAATCAGGTCAGGGTCGCCGTTGGTGCGGCCGATCGCGCCAGTCGGCTCGCGCGCACGCGACGTTCGCTCGTCGCTTTCTTTGAGACCCTTCGATTGGCACTCGATTCGCTTCGCGCCCACAAGCTGCGCAGTTTTTTGACGTTGTTAGGGGTCATCCTGGCGGTCACGACACTGGTCGCGGTGATGAGCGTCGTTTCGGGCATGAATTTTTACGTTGCGGACCGCATCGCGAATCTGGGCGCCAATGTGTTCATCGTGGACCGGTTCGGGATCATCACGAGCCAGGATCAATGGGTGAAAGCGCAGAAGCGGCCGCTACTCACGATGGACGAATACCAGTGGGTGCACGACAACATGAGAATCGCGAACGCCATCGCCGCTCTGGATGACCGCAACATGGACGTCAAGTCAGGGAACGAGCGGCTTGAACGCACCGACGTGATGGGCGCCACGCCGAATTACACGGACGTTCGCAATATCGGCATCGCACAAGGCCGAATGATCACCGAATCGGACGACGAGCATCGCGCGGGAGTGGCGTTCATCGGCGCCGACGTCGCGGCAAAGCTGTATCCCAACGTGGACCCTATTGGCAAGACATTCCGTGCCGAAACACACGAGTATCAGGTCATCGGCGTTGCCACGCCGATCGGCAGCGCGTTCGGACAGTCGCAAGACAATTTCGTGATCATGCCGATCCATACCTATCAAAAAGAATTTCACAGACAGAACGATTGGGTCGGCATCTTCATTCAGGCGCCGAGCGCGGAGTTGATGGACGCGAGCAAGGATGAAGCGCGCATGCTCATGCGGGCGCACCGCCACCTGCCTTACGAAGCGCCGGACAACTTCGCGATTCTAGGCTCCGACTCGATCATGGCTTTATGGCACGACCTCACGGGCACACTCGCTTCCGTCGCCATTGGTTTGGTGAGCGTGTTTCTGGTGGTCGGCGGGATTGTGATTATGAACATTATGCTGGCCAGTGTTACGGAACGTACGCGCGAAATCGGCATCCGCCGTTCGCTAGGCGCGAGGAAAATACACATCCTGCTGCAATTCATGATTGAATCCGGCGTGCTTGCCGCTGTTGGCGGCTTCATCGGAGTAGCCAGCGCGTATGGACTCGTAGCTTTGGTCCGCGCGACGACTTCGATTCCCATGCAGACGCCGCTGGGCGCCGTGATCCTCTCTCTCGTGGTATCTGCCGCAGTCGGATTGTTCTTCGGAATCTACCCTGCGATGAGAGCGGCCAAGCTGGATCCCATTGAAGCCCTGCGGGCAGACGGATAGGAGCATCGCATGGCGCAAGCATACGGCGAAAACCTGAAGCAAGCCATGGACACGTTGCGTGCGCACAAGATGCGGAGTGCACTGACGGTGTTTGGCGTGGTGCTTGGCGTTACGGTTGTCATGCTGGTCGCCGCACTGATTACCGGTTTCGACTATCAGATTCAGGAAAACATCAAACAATTCGGCGCGGACACTGCTTTCATTTCCAAATGGGATCAGGGATTTCATGGCGGCAATGCTCCGCTTGAGGAGCGCCTCCGAAAGCCTCTTACGCTCGAAGACGCCAACGCCATCAAGGAGGGTGGGCGCTCCGTGAAAAGCGTGACGGCGTTCATTCAGACCGGTTGGATGCAATCGCACACGGTGCGTACGAAAGCGGGCGAGGTGACGGCCATTGACTTCCGTGGCGTGCAGCCAAATTTTGGCCAGGTGTATGCGAACGCGGCAACGCTCGAAGGGCGCTTCATCAGTGAGGGCGATGACCTGCATCGCGAAAAAGTGGTCATGCTTGGCGAAAACGTCGCACCCGTGCTCTTCCCCGAGGGTCACCCTATCGGGAAAGACGTGATGATCGACGGCACGGATTTTCAAGTGATTGGCGTCGTGGAAAAACCCAAGGGCGGCTTCGGCATGGGAGATGAAGATCGCCGCGTGCTGATTCCGTTCAACACATTCAAGAAGACATATCCGTCCGCGGACGAGCTGAATATGCGCGTGCAAGCCTACCCGGGGCGGCTGGACCAGATGGTCGACGATGCCACCGAAATCCTGCGCCGGCGCCGCAACGTGAAGTATGATGCGAAAAATAATTTCTCGATCGGCACCGCGGCGCAGAGCGTGGAAGAATTTCACAACATCATGATGATGGTCTACATCGCCACGTTCGTGCTGAGCGCCATCGGGCTGCTTATCGGTGGCGTCGGCGTGATGAACATTATGCTTGTGAGCGTGACGGAAAGAACGCGCGAAATCGGCGTCCGCAAAGCAATCGGCGCGAAGAGAAAAGACATAACGTGGCAGTTTCTGCTGGAAGCGATGACGCTCACCGGCGCCGGAGGAATCATCGCGCTTGTTCTAGTCAACGGGCTGGTGTTCCTGATTCGAGCCACGCTCAAGTGGCATGGCATGGTCCCGGTGTGGGCCGCAGTCCTCGGTGTTTCCATCAGCGTCAGCGTGGGATTGATTTTCGGGGTCTGGCCCGCGATGAAAGCCGCAAAACTCGACCCGGTCGAAGCTCTCCGCTACGAATAAATCATCGTTCTTCGAACCACAACGAACCTTTGTGGCAGCGCCCTGGGGTTACTTCGCGCGAGCTGATGCAGAGGCGTCAGCGATTGTATCGCCCGGTTTCGGGCGCTTTGTGGCGAGCGCGCCGGGCCACAGAATCTCCAGTGCGGCATCGTGCTTCAAGAGCATTTTGGCGTGTTTAACCACCTTGATGGAGAGCAAATTTGCCGCTCCCGCCTGAATTTCGGCCAATCCGCCGCGCTCCAGATGCAAACTCTGGTCGGGCCGATAGAGTGCAACGCGGAATTCATGATGCCCTGCGGCAAGGGGTCGTTCGAGATGCAGTGTTTCACCCGCAGCCGTGACCGACAATGAAGATGTCGCGACCAAATGTTGATCCGCGTAAACGGCAATCGTTTCACCGTCGACTGCCGACGTAATTTCTATATTGAGTGGAACCGGGGCCGTTGCAGCGCTGTGAGTTGTAAGCCCAGCTAGGGGCAGCTTTATCGGTGTCTCCCTAGCAGTTGATGCCGTGCGGGCGAGCGAACCTTCGTCAGGCGTAGTCGCAGCGAGCGCTGCGGACGGGTGCACTGTATGTTTTTGCCCGGGCTTCTTCTTGTGCGTCGTGGACCACGGCTTGGCGCTCGATAGCATGACTTGCGGCCTGTCTGAACCGGAAAAATCGTCATGCGTGGCCGGCTTGTCATCGGTAGCGAATTCCGCCTGCGGCCAGGAACCCTCCGCGTTCGCCGCCCTGTTCACAGACGCGTTGGACGAAGCAGCAACCGTGACCGTATTTTGGCTCCGGTGCGATTTCAGTTCATAGGAAAATGCGATGGCGAAAATCGCTGCCGAACAAGTGGCCACGGCAATCCACGCATCGCGGCGGCGCAGCGGCTTTTTCCACCAGGAAAAATTGAAGCGGTTCGGTGCGGCCTCTGCTTTGTTCCTTGCAAATGGGTACAGTGACGCCGCCAGGGATTCACCGGAGCCGTATCGCGCATCGGGATTTTTCGCAAGACACCGCATCACGATGCGATCGAATTCTTTTGGCAAGTCGGGATTGTGATGCGACGGGGGTGGCGGCTCTGCGGCAACGATCTGGGCGCATACGGCGGCGACCGACGAGCCATCAAACGGGCGCACACCTGCCGCAAGCTGATACAGAATGATGCCCAGAGAGAAAATGTCCGAGCGGTGGTCCTGCGTCTCGCCTTTGATTTGTTCGGGCGAGAGATATGCCGGCGTGCCGACGAGCCGCCCGGTCCCTGAAACCTGGGTGGCGAACCGGGCAATTCCGAAATCGCCCAGCTTGATGTGTCCTTCCTCAGTGACGAAGATGTTCGCTGGTTTCACGTCTCCGTGAATGATTCCGGCACGATGGGCACGATTGAGGGCGTTTGCAAGATCACCCGCCCAGACACCTACTCGAGACAATGGCAGCGCGCCTTCGGTCGCCATGACGGACTCGAGCGTCTTGCCCGGAACGAATTCCATGACCAAGTATGCCGAGCCGTCTTCGTTCGTTCCCAAGTCGTAAATTGAAACGATATTCGAGTGTGAAAGCCGGCCCAGAATTTGCGCTTCGCGCACGAACTGTTTCTGCAGTTCCTCCGAGCCAAATCCATGACCGAAGGTTTTTAACGCGACGGTACGATCGATCAGCGTGTCATGCGCTTTGTCAACGCGGCTGGTAGCGCCGACGCCGATCGTGCTTACGACTTCATAGCGGTTCTGTGTCATGTTGTGGCTCGGGGACAGTTCATCCACGTTGGCGTAAGCTTCACAAAATGAATGACTCTGCGGAATGGCTCTGAAGTCCCAAAAAGCCTGAGGACGGAAGTACCGTGAAAATTTTGCCTGGTCAGCGGTTTCGGCTGCCTTTCGCTGAACGTGTGGACAGGCAGCGTCGCTTGAGGAAATTCTTTCTGCGAAAAAACCACGTAGCTTTCGATGACGGGTTATGCCGAGCGAAGCAACCGCGAAGCGCGATCGCGCAGCGTGGAGGGTGCTGGCGCCTTGCATTGGGTGGGCACAACAGCCTTGCGTCTTGCTAGGGGATAGAGCATTTGCGCAAGCAGGTCGCCCGACGCCATTCGCGCGTCCGGATCTTTAGTGAGGCACGATGCGATGATTTCGTCAAAACCGGCCGGCACGGATGCCTGAAGGTGCGAAGCGGCTGTAACGGCAGAAGACAAGACGCGATTGCAGATTCCCTGCAAGGAGTCCGCTTCAAATGGTCGTGTTCCCGTGACCATTTCGTAGAGCACGACTCCGAGCGAAAAAATGTCAGAGCGCGCGTCCTGTGGGCGGCCCATGATCTGTTCCGGGCACCAATACGCAGGGGTGCCCAGCAACGGAGAATCCCCAGAATCCCGTTTCGCGACGCGCGCCATGCCAAAGTCGGTAAGCTTCACCTTGCCGTCAGCGGTAATCAGGATGTTGGCTGGTTTCACGTCGCCGTGAATCACTCCACGGTTGTGCGCCGCTTCGAGCGCTTCGGCCGCGTGTGCCGTCCACGCACAAGCGCGCGGGAATGGCAGCGTTCCTTTTTCGAGCACACGGTCAAGTGGAGTGCCATCCACAAATTCCATCACCAAGTACGGGGTCTGCGTAGCTTCCTCAATTCCCATGTCGTGGAGGGTAATGATGTTCGGGTGAGAAAGCTGGCCGACTACGCGAGCTTCGCGCAAAAAACGGTCACGTGCCTCGCCGCGCGCGAGGTCCGCGGGAAACAGTTTCACCGCCACCGGTCTGCCAATCATCGGGTCAAAGCCGCGCACTACGCGGCTGGTAGCGCCGACGCCGAGGGTTTCAAATAATTGATAACGTCCGACTTGCATGGGGACCTTCCATTCGAGAGCTACTTTAGTTTTTGTGGATGTTTTCTGAAATGAAGCGAAGGTTCTGGAGAGGGGAAACTGAGGTACTAGGACTATATGTTTTTTAAGTGTAAGAAAATAGGCCGGTTAGTCGGAGCACGAGGAACTCGCGACCGCTTTGTCACATTTCGTTACGGGTGGTTCAGGAGGCCGATACTGGGCGAGGGCCGGAGCAGTCTTCAGCCGCGCCGGAAAATCCCGAATGAAGGATTTCATCGAAGGATGCCAAAATCCGTTAAAGCCGAAGAAATACATCTCATTCATGGCTTGCTGTGCAGGCCAGCCTTCGTATGCCATGCGATAGGTCGCGACAAAAACACCGGTGCGATCGTCGCCGAATCGGCAATGCACAAAAATCTTTTCTTTAGGATTGTTGTGAAACAGAGATAGAAATTGCGCCACCTGTTCATTGCTCGGCGGAGACCAGCCACTGACGGGAATACTTACGAATTGCATCCCGAGCGCTTCGGCTTGCTCTTTCTCCGATTCTCTTCTGCCCGAATCCTCGCCGCGCAAATCGACGATCGTGGTGATCCCCAGTTTTTTTAGCTCTGGTATTCCCTCTATGTGTGGCTGAGCTCCGCGATACAGAAATTCGTTAACACGTCCGCCGTTAGGCAGACCAGTGAGTCTAAGTTTTTCCCCGTACGCCGAGCGCACTACCGACTGCGCACCAGGCGACGACGGAAGTGCTGAAGACGATCGAGGCTGCTGCGCAAGCGCACCGGTAGCCAGAAACAGGAGAGACAACAGCGGTGAATAAAATCTGCCCATATGATATTTGGATGCAAAAAGCTTAGCTCCAGTTGACGGCGAAAGAAAGTGGCAAATTCCGGTGACACGCAACGAAATCAATTTGAAACTTCTCTCTGGTGCAAATCTTCTCGGCTGCGTACGGTTCCGCACGGTGCGATGGATTTTGCTGCAGGCAGAGCAAAAATTTTCAACAGCCTGCAAGCTCGACAGGACTTTGCTCCCGCAAAAAGCTAGCGCATGGTTCTCTGAATATTTTCTCGCGCGAAATTACGTAAGCGGCTTTCGCTGAGTGGCTTACGAGAGAAATTCAAAAAAAAACAAGAACAGTTGGGGCGATCGCTGTGCGGCTTTTAGAATATGCACCACAAGATATGGGCACATCGTGAAAAACTCATCCACATTTTGCGTTTTTCCCTTGACAGGATTTTTCCGCGCATTGATACTGCAAATCCAGATTCGGGGGATCGTGGAAGCGCCAGACGAACCCAGTCGAGGGTGACTTAGTTCGGTCTAATCCACGAGACTTGCCGGGTTTTTCGCAAAACAATCCAGCGCGAAGTAACTGCTCCGCGCTTAGTTAGCGCGAAGTGGCAGGCTTGCTATGAGGCTCAGCTCAATCGACAGCCGATGGCAGGTCATTTTCGTTTGCGGACGCCAGACCTGGCGCCGTTTTTCGTGCTGCGAAATCATTGCGAATGCCGGCGGCTTCGGCGGGACAACGAATCATACGAATTTGATGGAAGTCTTTAATTGAAGTCGAACGCGCATGACCTTTGCAACCGCAGAGGAGTAAAATAGAAGGGTTCCTTCGAGAAAACGGGGACCCGGCGCTTGGAGGAACAGGATGGCTACGGTGAAGCCGGTACTACATGGCAAATCAGTTGAAGCAGGCGCGCCCGATACACAAGGCACTCCGACGGGATTGAACTTCAGCCGCTTCTTCACCGACGGAAAGATTTCGCCATTCGACGCAGTCGAATGGGAAAAGCGCACCGCTCTGATCGGCAACGAAAAGGGCGTTACGATTTTCCGCCAGGAAGACGTCGAAGTTCCGAAAAATTGGTCGCAAACGGCGACGAACATTGTCGCCAGCAAGTATTTCCACGGCAAACCCGGCAGCCCGGAGCGTGAAGGCTCCGTGCGCCAGCTAATCGGCCGCGTCGTGAATACGATTGTTCGCTGGGGCACGGAAGGCGGCTACTTCGCCGACAGCGCGTCACGCGATGCTTTCAAGGACGAATTGACGCACCTGCTCGTCGAACAGAAGATGAGCTTCAATTCGCCGGTGTGGTTCAACGTCGGTGTTCAATCAAAGCCTCAGTGCTCCGCGTGCTTTATCAACTCTGTCCACGACAACATGGAATCGATCATGGGTCTGACCCGTACCGAGGGCATGCTCTTCAAGTGGGGCTCCGGCACAGGCACGAATTTTTCTTCATTGCGCGGCAGTAAGGAAACTCTTTCTGGCGGCGGCATCGCTTCCGGTCCGGTGAGCTTCATGAAGGGTTTCGACGCCTTCGCGGGCGTCATCAAGAGTGGCGGCAAGACGCGTCGCGCGGCCAAGATGGTCATTCTGAACGTGGACCATCCGGACATCGTGGAATTCATCGAATGCAAATATAAGGAAGAAACAAAGGCGCACGCGCTGATTCGCGCCGGCTACGATTCCGCGATCGACGGCGAAGCCTACACCTCGATCTTTTTTCAGAATGCCAACCACTCTGTGCGCGTAACGGACGACTTTATGCGCGCTGTGGAGCAGGATAAAGACTGGTGGACCAAGAACGTGACCGACGGCCAGCCGGCCGATAAACTCCGCGCGCGTGACCTGCTCTATAAGATGGCCGAATCCACCTGGCATTGCGGCGACCCCGGCATGCAATACGACACGACGGTGAATCGTTGGCATACATGCAAGACCACCGCTCGCATTAATGCCAGCAACCCGTGCTCTGAATACATGTTCCTGGATGACACGGCTTGCAATCTCGCTTCGCTGAATTTGATAAAGTATGTCGATTCCAACGGCCAGTTTGACGTTGAAGCCTATAAGCACGCGGTCGAGGTGACCATCACCGCGCAGGAAATCCTCGTCGATTTCGCCAGCTACCCCACGCCGAAGATTGCCGAAAACTCGCACAATTTCCGGCCGCTCGGCTTGGGCTACGCCAACCTCGGCGCGCTGCTCATGTCCATGGCGTTACCGTACGATTCGAACGAAGGCCGCGACGTTGCCGGAGCTGTTACCGCGCTGATGTGCGGTGAAGCTTACGCGCAGTCTGCACGGGTCGCAGAAAGAATGGGACCCTTCCCCGGATACGCAGTGAATCGCGAAGCGATGCTCGATGTCATCCGTATGCACCGCGATTCCATGCGCGGTATCAATCCAGATCATGTGCAACCGGAGCTTTTCCTGGCAGCGCAGGAGTCTTGGAATGACGCGTTGGATCTCGGCGAAAAGTACGGCTTTAAGAATTCTCAAGTCACCGTGCTCGCCCCGACCGGCACCATCGGCTTCATGATGGATTGCGACACGACAGGCATCGAACCTGATCTGGCTCTTGTCAAATATAAGAAGCTGGTTGGCGGCGGCCTGATCAAGATCGTGAACAACACCGTTCCGCAGGCGCTGACGAAACTCGGCTACACGCCCGACCAAACCAGTGAAATCATTTCCTACATCGATGGCCACGGCAAGGTGGACGGCGCGCCGCATTTCAAGCCAGAGCACCTGCCGGTTTTCGATTGCTCGCTCGCACCGCCAGGCGGAGGGCGTTCGATCACCTGGACCGGTCACGTCAAAATGATGGCGGCAGCGCAGCCGTTCCTTTCTGGCGCGATCTCGAAAACCATCAACATGCCGGAGGAATCCACGATCGAAGACATCATGGACGCGTACATGGAGTCGTGGAAGCTCGGGCTCAAAGCAGTCGCGATCTACCGCGATAATTCGAAGAAGTCGCAGCCTCTCAATGCAGGCGGCAACAAAAAGGAAGAAAAATCCGCGGCGGCTGCCGTGGCGGCGGTTGTGGAACCAATGCAGCGCGAACTCTTCGCACGCGCCCAGCGCGAAAAGATGCCGGCGGAACGGGCCTCCGTTACCCATAAGTTCAGCGTCGGCGGCCACGAAGGCTACATCACCGTTGGCCTCTACGAAGACAGTCGTCCGGGCGAGGTCTTTATCAAAATGTCCAAGGAAGGCTCTACGCTTTCCGGCGTAATGGACGGTCTGGCGCTTACCATCTCGATCGGCCTGCAATATGGCGTGCCGCTCAAGGTGTTCGTGGACAAGCTCCTGAATACCCGCTTCGAACCAAGCGGCATCACCGCCAATGCAAACATTCGTTTCGTATCTTCAGTGCTCGATTACATTGCACGCTGGCTTGGCGGGCGTTTCATCTCATCGGACTACCTGAAGCTCAACGGCGCGGCGCCTGAAGGGATTGTTGCCGCCGCACCGTTGCAAACGAATCTGGCAATGCCGCCGGCGATCAAGCCGACGGAACCGGCTGGGTCGAGAACTCCAAGCAACGCTCACGAAGGAGCGCCAACCTGCAGCGAATGCGGCATGTTGATGGTGCCCAACGGAGCCTGCTACAAATGCGAAAACTGCGGCAGCACCAGCGGGTGCAGCTAAGAATGCGGCGCGAACGGGTCTCAGGGGTTGTATTTACAAACCCTGAGCCAAACGACGTCTCAGGATTTAAGGGTTTGTTTTACAGACCCTTAGAAAAACACCCTGTGCCTACGCACCCCGACCTAAAGCGGGTTTCAGGGTTGGCAGTCGCAAACCCTGATGTAAAGTTCGAGCGAGAGACTCGATGAGCGCCTCCGCACCCCGCCCAGCCTTTTCGCCAGAAGCAGACGTTCCGCACACAAGAGGATTTCTTCACATCGTCCGCTACGGGACGGGTCCGCGTGCACTCTACGTACTCACCTATCACCGGCTGGACGGAGGCGGCGCAAGCGCGAAGCCTCTTCTCGCTGAAGGTGCTCAGCCACTGCTCGATCTTCTGGACCGCATGGGCGTCGATTTTCGCCTAAACGAAGTCCGCGGCGCGCTCGAGGACATTCTTCGGCTCGGCTCTGCAAATATTCCGGACCTCTGGCTTAGCGACGAAGAAATGCTGGAGAAGGGACTCATCGAAGGTTGACTTGGCGAAGCCCCAGAGGCTGATTAGAAATCTCACAACAACAAACAGACCGGAGGCAACCGCCTCCGGTCTGTTTTATTAGGGCGCGACGCTAAAGAAAAATCTAATGAGGTCTGGGTCGCAACGGTGGCCTCGCGGCCAGGGAACGCGGCCTCATACGGAGCCGGGGACCAATTGGCGGCGGCACCGCTTGCAGAGAACTCCCGCAGCTCGGACAGAACTCCAGCCCGGCATTCGGACCGGAGAGATGCGCCCGGAGCCAATGTCCTCTCGCCGAACACTCCTGATTAATGCACTGCACAGTCCATCCCGGCAAATATTGCATGTTGCTTCCCCCAGTGGACGCTGATGGCGAAGGCGTACCCGCCCGCCGGCGTCTGAAGCAGCAAAGATGCCGGATTGTGATGCGAGAAGCCGGTGGTGTCAAGAACAAACCACACAAGATATAGGGGTGCGGTTGCAGACGTGTAGATTTCCTCCTGAAGCTTCAAAGGCCGCGGTTGCGGTCAGGGATTGACCAATTCCCATCGTCATGGCGCGAAGTTTCACTGCGCCGTTCGATGTATTAGATGATGAGAGCAACCTAGAGCGAATCAATGAAACTCAGTTCTACGCCAGCTTGGGACGGAGAAACTTCATGACTACTACCGGACGTGGTGAATTCGATTTGGGTGGTTCGCTTCGCGCCATGCCGAATTTTGGAAACCTCAGGAATCGGTTCCTGCGTATCCTCGGCGCAATTCTCGTATTGATCCTGCTGTCCGCGAGCACCACTTCCATTCCCACCGGCAATGTTGGTGTCTTGACCCTCTTCGGCAGAGTCACCGGTGACGTACTCGGCGAAGGCATCCATTTGATCAATCCGCTTAAAGCGGTCAAGAAACTTTCCGTCCAGACCCAGTCGGTCAAGGAAAGCGCAAACGTTCCGTCGAATGAAGGGCTGATCCTCGCTCTTGATACGTCTCTGCTTTTCCGTCTTGACCGGAGCAAAGCGGCGCAAGTTTTTCAGACGGTTGGAGAGAACTACGCGGAAAAGATCGTTGAGCCCACTCTCCGAGCAGCGATTCGCGCGTCTACGTCGTCTCATACCGCGAACGCCCTTTACACCAATGCCCGCGAACTCGTCCAGCAACAGATCCAGGACGAGTTGACGACACAACTTGCCGCGCGCGGCGTCATCGTCGAAGCGGTTCTTCTACGCGACGTGCAGCTCCCAGCCATGCTGAAAGGCTCAATCGAAGCCAAGCAGCAGGCCGAACAGGACGCTCTCCGCATGAGTTTTATTCTCCAAAAGGAAAAGCAAGAGGCCGAACGCAAGCGCATCGAAGCCCAGGGCATCGCGGACTTTCAGAAAATTGTCGCACAGGGGATCAGCCCGCAGCTTTTGGAGTGGAAAGGAATTGAAGCCACCGAAAAGCTTGCACTCAGCTCGAACACGAAAGTCGTGGTGATCGGCAACGCGAAGAACGGGCTACCCCTTGTGCTTGAGCCCAAATAAGCCAGTGTTCGAACCGAAATAATCTTTGGCGAGTTTATGGGGTCTAGTTGTTCGGTGGATTCTTGGCAGGCTCTAGAGAAGGTGCTTCGCCGACCAACGCTTGCAACTCAGCAACACGAGCCTTCAGCGTCTCCACAGCTTGTTTCTTGTCGCTGATCTGTTGCGCCTCAGCATCCAGATTCGCCTTACCATCCTTGTCATTGGCGAAATCGGGCTTCGAATAATAGGCATCGCTATCAAGAGCTGCCTTTCGTTGCGTCACATCCAACTCGTGTTCTGCTTGCGCCAATTCCTTCTTGGCATGTTCCAACGCCGCAGCGTTTTCCGCGTTTTGCTCCCTGGTCTTCTCATCGTTCACCGGAGCGGCTTGCGCTTGGCTCGCATCGCTCGTCGCCGCGGCGTTGTCCTCGGCTTTTGCAGGATTGATCTGCGCCTCTGCGGCGTTCGCACCAGACACGCGTGCCGCCGGCAAATCGTCATTGGTGAGGGTGCGAACAGGCTTTGCAGCAGTTTTCTTCTGGTCGCGGGCTCGCCGCGCGGCTTCTGCCACCGACGGTGCCGAATCGTCTTGGGATTGCGCCAACGCTGCGCCGGACAATCCGGTCAAAAACACACAGGCTATCAGGAAAGGGACAAAACGATAGTGGCATTTCCGCTTCAACATAGGTTTCTTCCTTTGGGGACCTGTAAGCCAACATACGCCGCGGACGCGGCATGCGCAATATTCAGACCTTTGCACTGCCACGAATCAATTACGACCGAACCGTTTGAGCGGCGCCCGGTGGCTCAAAAGCCTCTCAATGTCCTGTTCCCACCTCACGCGGAGGCTCCAAGTCACGAAACGCAAAGTGTGTTTGCAGTCCCTTTATGGCCTGGCCGTTTGACTCCGCATAGGGATAAATGAAGTAGTCTAGCGGCTCGCCTTTCTGTTCCGCGGAAAGCCGGATGTCGCGTCCATAGGTGAACATCACTCGCTCCGCATCGATCGCGCCGAAAAAATATTCGCGCTTCGCGGGATTCTTCGAAGCCTCTGAAGCATCCACGGGCACCCATCCAATTCCAACAAAATAAAACTCCGCCCAGCAGTGATAGCCCGAAATGTCCCCTTCGGCCTTGCTCTCTGGCAGCGGAAATCCAATCTCAAACCTCGCAGGAATTCCCGACGAGCGCATCATCCCGATCAACACGGAATGAAATTCCGTGCAGTTTCCACGCTTTGAATCGCAAGCCCACATGGCATCGCCGCGGCCCCAACCTTCGCCGGACTTGTCATAACGCATCGTCGAAGCCACGTAATTATAGATTCGCCGTGCCTTTTCCATCGGTTCCGTTACGCCTTCTGTTTGCGTCCGGGCCAATTCCGCAAGCGTGGCATTCAAGGGCACCATCTTGTCCGGCTCCAGGTACCGCTTCAGCATCGCCTCTTTCGCTGGGCGCGCTGGTGGCGGGGTCTTCAGATCCCGAGCGTATTCGCGCCTGGTCACTTCGAATCGCAGCGTGGCTGAGTATCCCGCGGATGTCTCCGCCGCCGTCGGAGTAAAAACAGCGTAGCTGTTGCCGTATTCGTGTTCCTTGCTGACCTGGTGCGCAACCGGACTCTCGATCGAAAGCTTGCGAATCGATTGATGCTCATCGGACTGTGGCAAAGGCATCCAGAGACGCGTCTCGCCTTTGCTGTCGGGGTTCGCCGGAACACGCAGCTCGTAGGTAGACACAAACGACCTTTGCTGGCCGCCCGTTGTTTTTTCGGCAGAAACCACGTTCGTTCCGAATATTGCCGCCACCGCAATGATTAGGGCCACTACGGCCAAAACGCTCGTTTCCCGATGGTTCTTCATGAAACGCTCTTTCCCCCCGGCTACACTCCTGGACCCGGCAAGTATGTCTCCGCCGGGGAGAAACTGAACACGCGCCTGGCGTTGCGCGCTACCGCGCGGATGCTGGTGCCGCAAGTGTCGGCTCGTCGCGATAATAGGTGCACTGCCCCGACCGCTTGCCCTAAAATAAAGACTTGCGACTTAAAACGAGACTTCGACCCTTTGCCATTATCTACCTTCGCTTCAGCACATAGAGCGCAACCGTTCCGCTTTTCGCCGACCAGTCAGGCAAAGCCAGTTTTTGCGCGCACCCTGAGTATCATGCTTGGTTTCGCGTTTCTCGGCGCTGCCGGCGCTTCTGCCGAACCGCAAGCGGGAACGCGCGCAATTGTCAAGGTCCAGAGTTGCAAAATCGCACGCGTCAGCTTGCTCTCTTCGCTTGTCTTGCCGGCGAATCTGGCTGCTTACCCCTTGACTGATTCCACTCCGTGCACGAACGATCTTTTTTTTCGTGTCTCGAACGCGCAATCTTCTGGTAATCCGTCTAAAGGTCCAACGAACTCAGGCGGCAGCAACGTCAATACAAAATTGCCGGCGTCCGAACATCGCTTCTGGGATCGCAAGAACAGTTTCCTGTTTGCTGCCGTCGGAGCTTCGCGGGCACTGGACTACTCGTCTACCTTGAACTTTCGCCGTCGTGGCCGCAACGAAGCATTTCTGACCAACGACATCGTCGACAATCACGCCGCCTTCGCCGCCATCGAAGCAGCCGGTACGGCTGTGTCCATTGGAGTCTCTTACCTGTTTCACCGCTATCATCATCATCGTCTCGAGCGTTGGACCTCCATCGTGCACGCAAGCCTTGCCACATCGGGTGCCGTACGAAATTATTGCCTTAAGACTGAACATCCGCATACCACACCTTAATTGTTTCTATCTCGTGCTTTCCTTCCTTGTCCCGCGGCCATCTAACTAAAGAGCCTCGCCGCCCGGCATCACGCGCGCGGACTGGTGGAAGGTTGCAGGTGAAGCCGGATGTACTGCATACTCGCGTCGCCCGCGTCGCCTGGCGGTCTCGCGTGGCGATTCATCAATCGAAACAGAGGGGGACGAATGCCGCGCCAACGCATAACCCATGCGTTGTTTATCGTTTGTTTGTGGCTGACGCCCGGCGTTCTTGCCTCGCCCGCCTTTCCGGTTCAAGAAACTCCCACGGTTCGTACTCCGCCGCCGCAGCAAATCGAACCTCCCGCTAAAGCGCCCGCGCCTGCCGCTCTGAACGAAACGGAACGGTACACGCTTTCCCACGATCGCTACGAGAAGGCCGTGGCCTACTCCCGCGCCGGTTACACGCTTTACTTTCTTTCCGTCTTCATCGGATTTGCCGTGCTTATTCTCGCGCTTCGTTTTGGTCTTGTCGCTCGCATTCGTGATTTTGCGCAACACACCACGGAAAACCGCTTTCTTCAAGGACTTCTCTTCATCCCAATTCTAGGCTTTCTGATTGATCTGGCCGATCTTCCGGTCGGTATCGCCTGGCACGCGCTTTCGCTTCACTACGAACAGTCCGTACAACGCTGGGGCTCGTGGCTTTTTGACCGCTGCAAAGCCGAACTGATCGATCTCGCGTTTCTCACCTTGCTGGGCCTGATTCTCTTTTTGGTCATCCGCAAGAGCCCGCAACGATGGTGGTTCTATTTCTGGCTTGCCGCGCTACCAATAATCCTCGGCGTCTTTATCCTTGAGCCGGTCATCATCGATCCGCTGTTTTACAAATTCGAGCCGCTCGCTGTTCAGCATCCTGAATTCAGCACTGACTTGCAGAAACTCACACAGCGTGCCGGATTGCAAATTCCTCGCGAGCGGATGTTCCTGATGAATGCCAGTATCAAAACGAACGCTATCAACGCCTACGTGACTGGCTTTGGCGCTTCAAAACGCGTGGTTATTTACGATAACGTGCTCCGGAAGATGACCCCGCACGAAGCACTTTTTATTTTTGGCCACGAAGCCGGACACTATGTCCTCAATCACATCCGGAACGGCTTTCTTTTTT
>QHYO01000037.1:0-7784 GCA_003224135.1 Acidobacteriota bacterium
ATTGAAGACGGCATGGCGGAAGATGATTGGGCAGGATGGAAATCGTTGACGCAATCGGTGGGCGCGAAAACTTCAAGGAAGAAAATTCAACTTGTAGGCGACGACCTTTTCGTAACCAACACCGAGAGGCTGTCGCGCGGAATCAACGATGGAATCGCGAACGCGATTCTGATCAAGCTGAACCAGATTGGCAGCGTGACCGAAACCATCGATGCCATCGAACTGGCGCGCAAGGCGGGTTATAACTCGATCATTTCGCACCGGTCGGGCGAAACAGAGGATACGTTTATCGCCGACCTTGCGGTCGCGACGGCAGCCGGACAGATCAAGACGGGATCGGCTTCGCGCACCGATCGCATTGCGAAATACAACCAACTCCTGCGGATCGAAGAACAGCTTGGCTCCGCGGCACGTTTTCTCGGGAAGACAATTTTTTCCTGACCTTTTTCAGGATACGGCACCCATCATTATGGCAAGCGCGACCTCGTTACCGGAATCGTCGTCAGAATATCGCGTGCGGCTAGCAGACAGTGCCGACACTGATGCGCTAGTGCGTCTGATCAACGCAGCGTTCATCGTCGAAAAGCCCATCATTGACGGTGATCGCATAAACGCGGAAAAAGTGAGCGCGCTCTTCGAAACCGGGAAATTCCTGCTGCTCGAAGAGGGCTCGCAGCTCGTCAGTTGCATTTACGCGGAGATCAAGGAACCGCGCCGAGGCTATCTCGGCCTGCTGGCGGTCGACCCGAACCGCCAAAAGAAGGGACTCGGGCGCCGCACGGTCGAAGCCGCCGAGAGCTTTCTGAAACAAGCTGGCTGCGAATTCGCCGACCTCCGCGTCGTCAACGTGCGGGCCGAACTTCAGCCAATCTATGAGCGCCTCGGCTATTCGGTTACCGGCATCGCGCCAATTCCCGACACAATTCTTCTCAAAATGCCCAGCCACTTTACGGTGATGTCCAAACCGCTTAAATAACTTTCCTCGACGCGCCCACGTGATCTATTACTCGATGTAGACTGCTCTCGGTGTAATTGCGAGGGCCAATGAAAGTTCGTTACTGCATGTTCCTGATCCCGTTGCTGGCATCGTCCGCGCTCGCGCAAAACGCGACTTCTTCGAGTCCAGCTCAAAAGCCGACCGCCAACGAAGTGATTGAGCAGATCAAGGCGCAGGTTGGCGTTCCATGGCAGGAGAAGACGGTAGATACGTTCAAAGCGGGCGATCCGCAAACGCCAGTGACCGGAATCGCCGTGACGATGATGGCGACGCTTGACGTATTGCAGCGCGCGGCGGCAAACGGACAAAACCTGATCATCACGCATGAACCGACCTTTTTCGATCACCAGGACAATCCTGCGCAGCTGCCACAGGGCGAGCAGGACCCGGTGTTAGCGCAGAAGCGTGCGTTCATTGCCGAACATCACCTTGTGGTGTGGCGATTCCACGATCATTGGCACCGGCGTAGTCCGGACGGGATTGAAGCGGGTAATGTGCGCGCGCTCGGATGGGAAAAATTTCAGAACCCGGCGAATCAGTATTTATTCACCATTCCTGAAACGACAGTAGAGAAATTAGCGGAAGAGTTGCGCGTTAAGCTGCATGCCGCAGTGCCGCGCGTAGCCGGTGACCGCCAGATGAAAGCGACGCGCGTCGCCTTCAGCCCGGGCTCTGCTGGGTTTCACCGCGAAACGGGCGCGCTGGAAATGCCGGAGGTGCAGGTGCTGATTGCTGGCGAAACGCACGAGTGGGAAACGGTAGAGTACGTCACAGACGCGTACACCGAAGGCCGCGCGAAAGCGTTGATACTGCTTGGGCATGTTCCGTCCGAGCAGGCGGGTATGGAAGAATGCGCGCGTTGGCTGCGAGCATTCATGACCGGCGTGCCGGTGGAATTTGTGCCCACTGCCGATCTGTGGGCCGTGCCGACGAAATCAAACGCGAAACGCTGAAACAGCCTGGCTCACACGTTGGAACTCCAAATCAGCGAGCCGGCACACGGCGGGAATCGAGGCTCAGCGGACCGGTTCCGACTTGCGTGAAGAAAAGTGCCGCGCCCAGCATGGAAATATTCTTCAGGAACATCGCCATCTGAAACTGCTGCATCATGGGATCTTTCACCGCCCAGAAATTGTGCATCATGAAAGTCACCGGCACGAGAAAGAGCACGAGTAGCCATGCGCCGACTCTTCCATGAAAGCCGAGAAGAATGCCCCAAATGAAACTTTGAGGTCGCTCGAGCTAGCTCAGACCGCCACAGCAGATTTTATTCTTTGGATTGCGGCGGCTTTGGCTGCTACGGCTAAATCCGGTTTGCCCTGATTTTCCGCGTGTATGAAAGTGACGTCGGTCAAGCCGATAAAACCGAGGATGTGGCGCAAGTACGGTTCTTGAAAATCGAATTGTGCATATGGCGTGCCGGCAGGATAGGCGCCGCCACGCGAAGTGAGCACATAAGCTTTCTTGCCCGACACGAGTCCTTTTGGCCCGGATTCTCCGTAAGAAAACGTCTTGCCAAAGCGCACAACCTGGTCAAGCCAAGCCTTGAGCCGCGTGGAGATCGTAAAGTTGTGCATCGGATCGCCAATTACGACGACGTCAGCCGTTTGAAGTTCCTCGATCAGTTTGTCCGAGTATTGCAGCGCCGAACGGTGTGCCGCCGTGTGCTGATCAGGGTTTGAATGTGCTCCTCGAATCCAGTCGTCTGTGACCAGGCCGAGCGGCGAATTTGCTAGATCGCGGTGAACGACCTGGCCTCCGGGTACTTGTTGCTTCCAGTTCGCGGCGAAGAGAGAGGTCAGCTGACGTGAAACGGAGTCTTGCCTGGGACTTGCGTCGATTTGTAATAGTTTCATGTGTTTTCTCCAGAAGTGGACGTCTGAGGCTGATGAGATGAGCTAAATCGATGTACGGTTACAATAAATAACTACTATTTATTTTAAATTGAATACGGTATAGTATGTTAGTTATTTTAGAGTAACCTAATCGGTCGGAGAAACGGCTATGGCAAAGGGAAGCAAAAAAACTGCTCCGGCGGGCTGTCCCGAAACGCCTATTCCATGTGCGACCGGAGGCCTGTTGGCGATTTTGACGCGGCCGTGGACGATGCACATCCTGTGGGTGTTAGGCCATGATGGCCCTACCCGGTTTGGAATGCTGCGCCGGAAGACCACGGGGATATCGTCGCGAGTATTGGCCGAGCGGCTGAGAATGTTGGAAGCGCGCGGATTCGTATACCGGAAATATGAGGCGACGATTCCGCCAGCGGTTACCTATGGTTTAACGAGCAGGATGGACGAAATGCGGCCTATATTGGAGCAACTAGACCGGCTGGCCGGGATTTGGTACGAAGAAGATCTGCGCGCTGGGCGTATTCCTAAAGAAGTAAAGGCGGCGCAGGAAGTCTCCTAAGGCAAGCGAGCAGATCGTTCGGCGCACTTCGCAACAACTCTCTTGCGACGGGGTGCATCCAGTCGCAATAGAATCTCGCAATCGAATAACGTGGGTCCCCAGCCATGGCGAAGCGTCAAATTCCATTCTTACTTTTGATTGCGGTCACCGTGGTCGCTCTAGCGGGAATTACAGTGGCAGTTCCCGCGAATGTCCCGTGGGACAAAGCTCCGGAGCAGTGGACGCTCGCCGACGTTTTCCGGATTCTTCAGAATTCTCCGTGGAGTCCTTCAAAATTTTCACTGGAAGCAAATTACACGCAGCGACACACGGATGCTCAAAGTAAGGTTGTGAGTGATTCGCCCGTGAGTGCGCAAAACACGGGAGTGGTGCCGGGCGTGACATTTACGCGCAGTCATCCATTGCCGCAGGTGACGGTACTGTGGTGGTCTGCAAAGACCATCCGCCTGGCGGAAGCGAAGCGGCTCGAAGCGCGAAGCAGTGCGAAGAACGTTACGGCTCATGTGGACGCAGATCCCATGACGGATTACGTGTTGACGGTAGAAGGCGACGAGCCACTGCGGATTTTGCGCGACGCGAAAGAAGACTTGCACGACACGGTTTTTCTGGAACTTGAAAACGGCGGAACGCTGGACTTGACGACCGTAAAGTTTGTCGAAGACGGCGACTCGGATGTTGTTCGCAGCGAGATACATTTTGCGCGAATGTTGAACGGCGAGCCGGCCATCGATCCGGAATCGGAGCGAGTGATTTTCCACTGTCGCGCGAACGCGAAAAAGAAAATGCAGAACCGGGAAAATTCGCTGTCATTTCGAGTTGAATTCAGTCCTCGGATGATGAAAGCGCGCGGCCAGCCGGACCTGTGAGCTTTGCGTTACCTCTCCGCGTCATTTGTACTTGCGTTCGCGTCCCGGTATCTTGGGAGACGCGAAGCAATGCAATGCCTAAATTCAAAAAACACATTTTCATCTGTCTGAACCAGCGAGAACAAGGCCATCCCCGCGGATGCTGCGACCCGACCGGACAAGGCGAATTGCAACGTCTGTTCAAGACGAAACTGGCGCAGCGCGGGATTGAGTTGGTACGCGCAAACAAATCCGGCTGCCTGGATCAATGTGAGCTTGGTCCCACGGTAGTGGTCTATCCGGAAGGCATTTTCTATGGCGGGGTACGCCCGGAGGACGTGGACGAAATTATTGAGTCGCACATCTTGAACGACCGCCCGGTCGAGCGCTTGCGCATCCCGGACGAAATTCTGAACACGACACACAAGAAATCAAGCAAAGAATCTTGACTTTTCTCCATGCATGGAAATTTCGGCCTTTTGCATTTGTAGTGCTTCAGGCAGAATACCGTTTCCATATTTTCTCCGGGGGCCTCATGAAGAACGTCGCACTCGTTTCGATTCTTCTCCTACTTGCTCTGCCATTTGTTCCGTTCGGAAACACGAGCACCGCGGATGAGCCGGTGCTGTTTGGATTCTCCTCTGAGTCGTCGCGTGCGGAGCGGCAATGGGAGGAAAAGTTCAAGGCGATTCCGAATCCTCAGCTGATGCGCGACTACATGCAGCGGCTTTCGGCGCGGCCGCACAATGTTGGAACGGCATACGACAAGGACAACGCGGAATGGCTGGCCGCGAAATTCAAGGAGTTCGGCCTCGATACGCACATCGAGACGTTTGACATTTTGTTCCCCACGCCGAAAGAGCGGGCCGTCGAACTGATCGAAGGCGGGCCGAAATTTGTCGCGAAGTTGCAGGAGCCGGCGGTTGCGCAGGATCCAACTTCCAGCCAGCAAAGCGAGCAGCTGCCAACCTACAACGCATATTCGATTGATGGCGACGTTACAGCGCCGCTGGTCTTTGTGAATTACGGAATTCCTGAAGACTACGAGCAACTGGAGCGGATGGGCGTTTCGGTGAAAGGCGCGATCGTGATCGCGAAATACGGGCATTCGTGGCGCGGCATTAAGCCCAAAGTGGCGGCCGAGCATGGTGCAGTCGGCTGCCTGATTTATTCCGACCCGAATGAAGATGGATTCAAGCAGGGCGAAACTTTTCCGGCGGGAGCGTGGCGTCCGCGTGATGGAGTGCAGCGGGGAAGCGTTGCCGACGATCCGATTTATCCGGGCGATCCGCTAACGCCAGGCGTGGGCGCGACGAAAAATGCGAAACGGCTTGAGCTGAAAGATGCTCAAGTGATTACTAAAATTCCGGTGCTGCCGATTTCTTACGGGGACGCGGAGCCACTGCTTGCAGCGATTACCGGCGCGGTCGCCCCCCGCACGTGGCGCGGGGGGCTTGGCCTTACCTATCACATTGGTCCCGGACCGGCGAAAGTGCGCTTGAAGGTGAAATCCAACTGGGATTTGAAAACAATTTACGACGTCATTGGAAAAATTCCAGGAACAACGAATGCGGATCAATGGATCATTCGTGGAAATCATCACGACGCGTGGGTGAACGGTGCAGAGGATCCGATTTCGGGGCTGATCGCAGTCATGGAAGAGGCGCGCGCCATGGGCGAACTGGTGAAAGCAGGATGGAAACCGAAGCGAACGATAATCTTCTGCGCGTGGGATGCGGAGGAACCCGGCCTGATCGGCTCAACAGAATTTGCCGAAGAACACGCCGATGAATTGAAAGCGCACGCAGTGGTCTACATCAATTCGGACGTGAATGCGCGCGGATTTTTTGGCGCAGAAGGCTCGCACACGCTCGAAAAGTTTATCAATGATGTCGCGCGGGACGTTCAGGATCCGGAGACGAAACTTTCCGTGTGGAAGCGCGCGCAGTTGAGGCAAATCGGGCGGTCAGATGAAAGTGCGGGACGGCAGGAAGCACGTTCGCGCCCGGACCTGCGGATTGGCGCGCTCGGGTCGGGCTCGGACTACGGAGCTTTTCTGCAGCATGATGGCGTTGCCGCGCTGAATCTTGGTTTTGGCGGTGAAGATGGCGGCGGCATCTATCATTCGATTTACGATGATTTTTACTGGTTCACGCATTTCAGCGATACGGATTTCGTGTACGGCCGCGCCCTGGCGCAGATGGCGGGGAGCGCGGTCATGCGGCTGGCTGATGCGGATTTATTGCCGTTCGAATACGGGAATTTTTCGGACACGATGCAGACGTATGTGAAAGAGCTCAAGGCGTTGGCGCAGAAATCGCGCGACGAGATCATCGAGCGCAACCGTGAACTCGAAGAAGGAGTATTTGCGGCTATCACCGATCCTCGCGTGAAGTCCGTCCCGCCGGCGAAGGAGGCGGTGCCGCCATTTCTGAATTTTGCGCCGCTCGACAATGCAACGGAGTCGCTGGCGCGTGCGAGCGCGGAATATAAAAAGGCGCTCGAAAAGGCCACCGCCAATGGCGGTGCGGCGATTCGAAAGGCCTCACTGATCGAGGCAAATCGGGCTTTGGCGGAAAGCGAGCACAAATTGACGTTGGAGGAAGGACTCCCGGGCAGGCCGTGGTTCAAACATTTTGTGGACGCACCCGGACAATATACCGGTTACGAAGCCAAGACGCTGCCGGTGGTACGTGAAGCGATCGAGCAGAAACAATGGAAAGAAGCCGATGCGGGAATCGTGGTTACGGCGCGCGTACTGGAAACGGAAGCTGCACACATTCTTTCTGTCGCACAGAAGCTAGACGCAGCTGTCCGATAATTTTACGGTAGATCAAAGAGGCTCACATTCCTCTCTACAATCTTGCCATCGTTGGTTTTGGAAATGTTGGACGCGCGTTCCTCCGGCTGCTGATTGCCAAGGAGACGGAGATGCGGCGCCGCTACGACGTTCGCTGGCGGCTGACTGGCGTCGCGACTCGACGCGCGGGCTGGGTCACCGACGCCGAGGGCTTCAATCCGATTGCGTTGCTGAATGGACATTGGCCGGCGCCACGTGGTTTGTCCGCGGTTGCGCAAAATGTTACAGAGTGGCTCGAGCAGGCTCGCGCGGATGTTTTCTTCGAGACGAGTTCGCTTGATCCGCAGAGCGGACAGCCGGCCATTGATCATCTGACGGCGGCGCTGAATCATGGCGCGCACGCCGTTTCCGCCAACAAAGGACCCGTCATTCACGCATACCAAGCGCTCTCGACGCTGGCCCGCGAACGCGGCAAAAAATTTCTCTGTGAATCGACAGTGATGGACGGAGTTCCGATTTTTTCGCTCTTTCCGGCGGCCTTGCCCGCGGCTGAAATGCGCGGGTTTTCAGGCGTGCTGAATTCCACGACAAACGTTGTGCTGACGGAAGTGGAAAAGGGCTTGTCGTTTGAAGACGCGATTCGCCGCGCGCAAGCCCTGGGGATTGCGGAGACTGATCCTTCGAATGACCTGGATGGATGGGATGCTGCGGTGAAGGTGGTCGCGCTGAC